>JBJFFZ010000093.1:22464-39267 GCA_051892195.1 Anaerovoracaceae bacterium | reverse complement strand
CGAAAAGAGCAAAAGAAAAACGGAATTTTCAGGAAGAGTGAAAATTCCGTTTTTTGTATTTTTGTATTTACAGCTCGCAGCTTCCTGCGGTCCGCGGAAACGGGATCACGTCCCGGATATTGGACATGCCGGTAAGGTACATGATGCACCGTTCAAAGCCCAGGCCGAAGCCTGCGTGGCGGGTGGTGCCGTACCGGCGCAGGTCCAGATAAAACTCGTAGGCCTCCGGGGGCAGCCCCATTTCCTTCATCCGCTGCAGCAGCAGGTCGTGATTTTCCTCTCGCTGGCTGCCGCCGATGATCTCGCCGATGCCGGGCACCAGGCAGTCCATGGCAGCCACCGTGCGGCCGTCCGGGTTCAGCTTCATATAGAAGGCCTTGATATCCCTGGGATAGTCCGTTACAAAGACCGGCTTTTTAAAGATCTGCTCCGTGAGGAACCGCTCGTGCTCCGTCTGCAGATCGCAGCCCCAGCTGACCTTGTATGCAAAGGAATCGTTGTGCTCCTCCAGAATTTTCACGGCCTCCGTGTAGGTCACCCGTCCGAAATCGGAGGCCGCCACATGGGACAGGCGCTGCAGAAGCTCCCTGTCCACATAGGTGTTGAAGAAGTTCATTTCCTCCGGAGCCTCCTCCAGAACATATCGGATCACATATTTCAGCAGGTCCTCCGCCAGCACCATATTGTCCTCCAGGTCCGCAAAGGCCACCTCCGGCTCGATCATCCAGAACTCCGCCGCGTGGCGGGAGGTGTTGGAATTTTCCGCCCGGAAGGTGGGACCGAAGGTATAGATCTTCCGGAAAGCCTGGGCAAAGGTTTCGCCGCACAGCTGACCGCTGACCGTAAGACTGACGGGCTTTTTAAAGAAGTCTTCAGAGAAATCCACGTCTCCGGCTTCCGTCCTCGGAATCCGCTCCGGGTCCATGGTGGTAACCCGGAACATTTCTCCGGCCCCCTCGCAGTCGTTTCCTGTGATCAGGGGCGTGTTGACATAAACAAAGCCCCGCTCCTGGAAAAACCGGTGAATGGCAAATGCCGTCAGGGAACGGACCCGGAACACCGCCTGGTACATGTTGGTCCGCGGGCGCAGATGAGGGACGGTCCGCAGGTATTCCAGGGTGTGGCGCTTCTTCTGAAGGGGATAATCCGCAGCAGAGGCCCCTTCGATCACCACCTCATCCGCCTGTATCTCAAAGGGCTGCTTTGCCTGGGGCGTGGCCACCAGAGTGCCCCGGACCATCACCGCCGCCCCGGCTGTAAGCTTTGCGATTTCAGAAAAATTTTCCAGCCGGTCGTCGAAGACCACCTGAAGGGTTTCAAAAAAAGTGCCGTCGTGAAGCACCAGAAAACCAAAGGCCCTGGAATCCCGGATGCTCCGCACCCAGCCTCCCACCGAAACCTTCTGATCGATATAACGTTTTGTATCCTTATACAGTTCCCGGACTGCCGTCAACTGTTCCATGCGAACTCCTCCTGTACAAATAAAATCCTCTGCCGCAGGCCCCCGGGCTGCGCAGCAGAAAGCTTCCTTTATTATAATGCCTGAATCTGCGGTTTTCAACCGGGCCGGGGGTCCCGACTGCCCTGCAGTCTCCGTGCAGCGCCTGGAACCGCCGGATCTCCTGCGGCGGACGGGGCGCTTCCTGGGCCCGGGGACCGGGCGTCCTTTTTTGGCAGGTATTACAGCTGGGTGCGGAAGAGATCCTTGATGTATTCAATAAACTCCGTTTCCCGCCGGTTTGGCTGATAGTGGCTGCGCTTCAGCAGGACGATATCGTAGCTTTCCGGAAAGTCTGCAATGGTTTTTTCCACCATTCCGTACTGCCCCGGCTTTACAAATGTTCCTTTTTTCAGGATGGAGATGCGCTGGGTGTTGTTGGCAAGGGCGTCGATGATGCTTCCCCGGTCAAAGAGGTAGAGGATGGGAATGTCCTCGGTGAGGCTGATGAGGTTGTGGCGCTGGGTATCCCGGTAGTCCTCGAAGAGAATCAGGGGATAGCTGTAGACCTCTGCGGTGGTGACTTCTTTTTTTGATGCCAGGGGGTGGTCGGCGGCCATGAGGGCCATGGCGGGCACCTTCTCCTTCAGAAGCTCTGCGTCAAGACCTGTATTGCGGGCCTTCTGCATCTGAAAATCGCTGAGGGAATGAAAGCAGTCGATGATGGCCAGGCGGTAGGTGTTCTGGTACAGACATTCGAAGTTCTGAAGGATGCTGGTCTCCCGGTAAACATCCTTGATGTCCAGAGGATCTTTTTTCTTAAAATGCATCAGTCCCTGGAGCAGCTGGGCGGACCAGTTGCAGGAAATGGAAATGGTCTGGTCGGTGCTGGAGCGCAGGGGGATTTCTTCGATTTTCTTCAGCTCCCCGAGGATGACATTGGCGGACTGAAGGAAGAGATAGCCTTCCGTGGTGGGAACCACCCCCTGGGAAGTTCTGTGAAAAAGCGGGAAACCCAGCTCTTTTTCTAAATTTTTTACGGTGGTACTGAGGTTTGACTGGGAAATATACAGGTTCTGTGCGGCCTGGTTGATGGAGCCGCAGCGGGCGATTTCGGCTGCGTAATGGAAGGAATTGAGATTCATGGGACCTCCTGCGGGAAATTATTTTTATTTGTATATACATATTATGTCATAAATCCAATGAAAATTCAAGGATGCCATATATGAAATACCATATAACGAGGTTGAGAAACGAATAACCACGCACTTCCTCCCTGTGGTAAAGTAATGACAACGCAAAAAATCGACACAGAAAATATTTCGGAGGAAAACAGATATGGAAGTAAAACAGCCAGCAAGCGCTTTATCATCACCGCGGTTCTGCAACATGGGAACCTTTATGAGAATGCCGAGACTTGATTCTGCAGAGGGACTTGACTTTGCGATTATCGGTGCGCCGTTTGATACGGGAAGCTCCTTCCGTTCCGGCTCACGTTTCGGTCCGGCTGCCATCAGAAGCATTTCTGCCATGATGAAGCCGAACAACGTGATTCTTCAGGTAAATATTATGGACAGCCTGAAAGGCGGGGACCTGGGGGATGTGAATATTACACCGGGATACATTCATCCGTCCTACGATGCCATTGAGGCAGGGGTTGCGGCCATCTGCCAGGCAGATGCTGTTCCGATCGTTTTAGGGGGAGACCACGCTATTACACTGGCGGAGCTGAGAGCCGTTCACAAAAAGTACGGAAAGGTGGCTCTGGTTCATTTCGATTCCCATTCGGATCTCTGCGATGAGGTGTTCGGACAGAAGTACAACCACGGAACACCGTTCCGCCGCGCCATCGAAGAAGGACTCATCGATCCGTCTCATTCCATTCAGGTGGGCATGCGGGGCTCTCTGTATGATCCGGACGAGCACAGAATGGCTGCGGAGCTGGGAATGAAGCTGATTCCGGCCCACAAGGTAAGAGAGATGGGCCTTGAGGCACTGATTCAGGAGATTCTTGACCGGGTAGGCGATACGCCGGCGTTCCTGACCTTTGACATCGATTTTGTGGATCCTGCCTATGCTCCGGGCACAGGCACGCCGGAGGTGGGGGGCTTCACATCATGGGAATCCCTGCATCTGGTAAGGAGCATCAAGGATCTGAACTTTGTCGGCTTTGATATTGTAGAAGTGCTGCCTGCCTACGACACAGCAGGGGAGACCACCGCATATCTGGCTGCAAACATTGTATTTGAATATCTTTCCATTCTTGCTGCAAAGAAGCAGAAATAGCAGGAATCGGACCGAAGGCCACTGTTCTATCTGAAAGGAAGCGACCATGAACGAAAGCAAAAATATCACCGCCCTGGATCCGGATATGACCTCGGCGGAGCTGGACGATGTTACACTGGATTCCTCCCAGAAAATCAAGGGAATCCTGCTGTTTCTCATCTGTACGGTGATCGGAATTGCCGTATTCTTCTGTTCCATCACCCATGCAGACGGAAGCTCGGAAACCATCTTCAGTTTTCTTTACAACGGATTTCTGGATCTTTTCGGCAGCTTTGTGTACTGGATTCTGTGCATCATCATTGCACTGAATTTCGGCGTCCACGTCTATGCAAGATACATCGATAAGGGAAAGACCCAGAATATTTTTCTGGACGCCTATTCCAACACCACGCCGGTGCACACCGTCCTGTTCGGCCTGGGCCTGATTTATGTGGTGGTATATACTGCATGGATGAACCTGGGCATGAACGCCCCGGAATTTATTGTCAGCGATCTCACCGGGGGAAATGTGATTCCGCCCATCTGCAAGGGTGTGTTCGGCATTATCCTCGTGGGAGCAATCTTTATGCCGTTCCTTCTGAACTACGGTGTGCTTGAGATTATCGGCGCCATTCTGGAGCCTCTCATGCGCCCCCTGTTCAAGGTGCCGGGAAAGGCAGCCCTGGATGCCACTGCATCCTTTGTCAGCTCCTCTTCTTTAGGGGTTCTGATCACAAACCGGCTCTGGAAGAACAACGTTTACACAGAGAAGGAAATGGTGGCCATCATGACCGGATTCTCTGCGGTGAGCATCGGCTTTGCAGGCCTTGTAATCAACACGGCAGGCTGCGGGGATATGTTTGCGAAGATTTACGGAATCAGCTTTTTAATGGTATTTCTCATTGAGATCGTTATGGTGCGGATTCCGCCGATCCGGGGAAAGAAGGATGTGTTCTACAACGGAAGAGAGCAGTCTCCGGAGGAGCGCAGAAGCGAGGTGCGCTTTACTGCACAGACCATTCCGAGAGGCTTTACAAGAGCCGTAAAGCGGGCGGCCATCGCAAGAGGCGTTCACAAGGACATCGGACTGAGCCTCAAGGACAGCGTCATCATCATGCCTCAGGTGCTGACCATGATCTCCGGTGTAGGGGTTTCCGCCATGATTATTGCGGAATACACGCCGGTGTTCAAATATCTGGGCTACCTGTTCCAGCCGCTGCTGCTGCTGTGCCAGGTTCCCGACGCTGCGGCCATTGCACCGTCCATGCCGGTGGGACTTGCGGAAATGTTCCTTCCGGTTCTGGTGATGAACGGAACCGCCGCTGCAGTTACCATCGGATTAAAGGCCAGAGTCTTCGTCTGCCTGGTGTCCATGGTTCAGATCATCTTCTTCTCTGAAACAGCCACCGTAATGCTTGCCACAAAGTCTCCGATCAGGTTCTGGGAGCTGATCGTGTGCTTCATCGAACGGACCATCATGGCCATTCCGGTAGCAGCTGTAGCCATTCACCTGTTTTTCTGAGGATGAATCCGGGCGCTTTGAGAAGCATGAGAAAACAGCAAAAAAATTAAAAAACTATACTATAATGAAAAAACGGAAATGGAGCAGGTGCCTTGCACCGGCTCCGTTTCTGTTTCCGGAACGGAAGACGCAGGCTCTGCCTGCAGAAAGAAAAATTAAGAACATTAATTTGAAAAATATGTTATAATCCTCCTTACAGGTTTTTCAGGGGCCCCGCAGGCGGGGCGCAGCAGGGCCTGTGTGTGAAAGGAAGGTTCGTAGAAGTGAAACAGAAGATGATAAAAATATTTTCCGCATTCCTTGCAGCGGCTGCTCTTGCGGCAGGCGGCCTTGCCGCAGCCGGCGGGGGCGCCGGAGACGGCCCGGGGATTTTTCAGGAGATTCTGTACATTCTTGCAGGAGATGAGGGTGCCGCGGGCGGCACGGTGACTGCCTTTTCCCTGGAGGATTATCCGGCGTATGAGGGGCAGGCTTATGTGGAGGTCAACGGGAACATTCCGTATTTTGATGATTCGGAGCTGACGGAGGAGCCCTTTGAGGCGTACAGCGAGCTGGATGAGCTGGGCCGGTGCGGTGTGGCGTATGCAAATGTCTGCCCTGAGCTGATGCCCACCGAAAAGCGGGGCTCCATCGGGGGCGTGCGGCCTTCCGGCTGGCATACGGTGCGCTATGACGATCTGATTCCGGACGGAAAGTACCTGTACAACCGGTGCCATCTCATCGGGTACCAGCTGGCCGGGGAAAATGCCAACCGGCAGAATCTGATTACGGGAACCCGCTATCTCAATGTGACGGGAATGCTGCCCTTTGAAAACGATACGGCGGAGTATGTGGAGCAGACGGGAAATCATGTGCTTTACCGGGTGACTCCTGTGTTTGAGGGAGACGATCTGGTGGCAAGAGGGGTTCTCATGGAGGCGAAGTCCGTGGAGGACCGGGGCGAAGGCCTGCAGTTCTGCGTGTTCTGCTATAACGTTCAGCCGGGGATTGCCATTGATTATGCCACGGGAGAAAGCAGTCGGGCGCAGCAGTAAACGGAAGGAATTCTGTACGCTGCAGCTCGATTTACCGCAGAAAGAAAACTGCCTGCCCTCCGGAGAACGCCGGAAGATGCAGGCAGTTTTTTATGTCTGACGTATGGGGCGGAAGGGCTTTACCAGAGCTCGGCCAGATCGTAGATCAGCTGCTCGGTCTTTTCCCATCCCAGGCAAGGGTCCGTAATGGACTTGCCGTAGGTTCCTTCTTCCAGGGTCTGGCAGCCGTCTTCGATGTAGCTTTCGATCATCAGGCCCTTCACCAGCTTTCTGATGTCAGGAGAAACGCTGCAGCTGTGGAGGATATCCTTGCTGATACGGATCTGCTCCAGGTACTTTTTGCCGGAGTTGGAGTGGTTTACGTCCACGATTACGGCAGGGTTCAGGTAATCCTTTTCCGCGTAGAGCTGGATCAGCTGCTGGAGATCCTCGTAGTGGTAATTTGCGTGGCTGCGGCCGTACTGGTCCACATAGCCTCTGAGAATGGCGTGGGCCAGCGGGTTGCCGTCGGTCTTTACCTCCCAGCCTCTGTAGATAAATGTGTGGGCGTTCTGGGATGCAGTGATGGCATTCATCATAACGGACAGGTCCCCTTCCGTAGGGTTCTTCATGCCCGCAGGAATGCCCAGGCCGCTGGCGGTGAGACGGTGCTGCTGGTCTTCCACAGACCGTGCGCCGATGGCAACGTAAGCCAGCAGGTCGGAAAGGTAACGGAAGTTTTCCGGATACAGCATTTCGTCCGCGCAGGTGAAGCCTGTTTCCTCCACAACTCTCTTGTGGAGCTGGCGGATGGCGATGATGCCCTTTACCATATCCTCTGCTTTATTCGGGTCCGGCTGATGCAGCATACCCTTGTAGCCCAGACCCACCGTTCTCGGTTTGTTCGTGTATACTCTCGGAATGATGTACAGCTTGTCGGCAACCTTTTCCTGCACCTTCTTCAGGCGGTGCATGTAGTCGAGAACCGATTCTTCATTGTCCGCAGAGCACGGCCCGATAATGAGCATGAGCTTGTCTGATTTTCCCTCAAAAATATCCCGGATTTCTCCGTCTCTTCTCAGCTTGATCTCCCGGATCTTATCTGAAACGGGGTATTGTTCTTTGATTTCGCTCGGTGTGGGAATTTTACGGATAAAGGTCATTCCCATGGTTTCTTTTCCATCAGCCATAATAATAATTTCCTTCCTGATCAATAATACATATCATGTTATAATTCCAGAAACAGGCAGCCGCTTTCGTACATTAATGATTTAAAGCATAACTGCGTGTTGAGATTATAACTCATATTGTACTATAATGTCTATGATTTTTCACATGTTTTTTTGTATCCGCCCCGGCGCAGAAAAGGAGACGCATCATGGCCCTACGCTTTCTGAAACAGAACGAATACCCGCATACCATCCCCCTTTTTAAGGAATGCTTCGGGGACGACCCGGAATTTCTGAAGGAATATTACGGTCAGGAGGACGGGGGCTCCGCGCCCCTCCTGCACCCCCAGGGACGGGTGTATCGCAACCGCATCGCAGCAGAAGTGGACGACGCCAGCGGCGAAATCCGCAGCATGGTTCATGTGCAGCCCATGAACGCCGTGTATCCGCAGGGAAAGGAGCCCGTAAGCTACCTTCTGTGCGTGGCAACCCTGCCGTCCTGCAGAGGGCAGGGCTGTATGGACCGGGTCATGCGCATGGTGATGGAGCAGCTGCGCAGAGAAGGGGAGTCCTGGTGCTTTCTGGTGGCGGTGGACAAAGAGATCTACCGCTACCTGGGATTTGAGCTGGAATGGACCTTCCGGCCGGAGGAAGCAGAGCTTCTTGCGGCCGACGAAGGTCTGACCCGGTGCTCTGCAGCCTGGCTGCAGCAGAAGGATGCCTCCTGGCATCCTCCCCGGAGTCTGGAGCTTCGTGCTGCGGACTGAGGGACGGAAGCAGCATCATTTTTTGCAAAAAATCAGAAAAAATGCAGATAGAGGTGTTTAAAAATGCTTGAAAATGAATTAAGATTTAATTGGTGGATCGGGTTTAAATGGTTGAAAGGGTACAGGGAACACGATGAGGAATATTTTGTTCCAGTCAGGCATGATCGAAAATGAGTATCAGGCCCACGAGTACATAGGACAGGTCCTCGGTATTCCGGAAGGCGAAGCTGTGGATCTGGACAGGATCTATATGGAGATCATGTCCATCCGGGAAGAAACAGAAATCGAGCTGGAGGACTATGAGCTTCTGGTGGAACGGACCCAGCGCTTTGGGCTTGGCCTGCTTAAGCTCCTGCGGGATGCGGCAAGAGAAAGCGAATATATTAATTTTACCTGGTAAGTAAGGCAATCCGGCAGCCGGATTGTCTGTGGAATATCTGCAGAAGGCTCACTGGCAGGGTGGCTTTCTGCGTTTTTTTGTATTGCGGTTTTTTTGCATTCACAATCTCTGTGTGATACAATTTTTGCAGAAATAATCAGGGATGACGGGGATGGATGCCGGGGCATCCGGGAGAAAGGGGAAGCATTATGAGTATTGTGAATATTTCGGGGGAACTGGTCAGTCTGCAGGTTGCCCTGGAGATCTGGGGCGTGATTATCTGCCTGGGAGAGATTCTCTTTGCGGCGGTTTTAGAGAGTCACCCCGTGCTGAGAAACAGGATCCTGATCCTTCTCATGTGCCTGGACATCGTGATGGTCGTGGCAGATGCATATTCCAGAGTCCTGCGGGGGGATATGAGCCTGTTTGGCACCATCGGTCTGAGGGTGTCAAATTTCCTGGTTTTTCTCATGAATTATCTGATCGTTGCAGGCTTTACCCTTTACCTGCAGATGCATTTTACTCCGGCCCAGCGCACAAAATGCAGAGGGCGGGTAAAGGTCATTATGGGCATTGCGGCAGTTATGATCCTTCTCATTACGGTTTCCCAGTTTACGGATCTTTTCTATTCTTTTGATGAACACAATTACTACCACAGAAATGAACGGTTTTTCTGGATTACGCAGGTGACGGGAATCATCTGTATTTTCCTGGAATACTCTATCCTTATACAGTTCAGGAAGAGCCTGAGCGTCATGCAGCTCATTGCTTTTTCCTCCTTCTTATTCCTGCCGGTGCTGGCTCTGGTGATTCAGATTTTTGTTTACGGTTTTTCCTTCCTGCCTCTGGCCATGATCGTCTCTTCCATGCTGATCTTTTTCAACGGGGTTTTGGAGCAGCGGCTGGCCCTGATGGAGAAGGAGCAGGAGCTGAAGGAAATGCAGATTTCCATGATGCTGTCCCAGATTCAGCCTCATTTTATTTTCAATACACTGTCTACCATCCGCTATCTCTGCCGGAAAAATCCGGAGGATGCGGTGTCTGCCCTGGATGAGTTTTCCGCATATCTGCGGACAAATCTCGATTCCATGGGAACCCGGGCATGCATCCCGTTTCGGGATGAACTGCAGCATGTGAAGACCTATATTGCTCTGGAGCAGTGGCGGTTCCGGGGCCGGGTGGCAACGGAGTACCATATTGAGGCGGAGGATTTTTATATTCCGGCCCTGAGCCTGCAGCCTCTGGTGGAAAATGCCATAAAGCACGGCATCACAAAGCGTATGGAAGGGGGCACGGTGGTGATCCGCTCCTGGGAATCCAGAGACGGATGGGAGATTCTTGTGCAGGATGACGGCGTGGGCTTTGACGCCAACGAAAAGAAGCAGGATGGGCGGAGTCACATCGGTGTGCAGAATGTAAAAGACCGGATCAGCGGTATGTGCGGCGGGACCCTGACGCTGCAGAGTGTTCCGGAGAAAGGGACCACCGCCCGGATTTTTATTCCGAAGGATGCGGCTAAGCGGTTTCCGGAATACCACCCACAGAGTGAATAATCCGAAATAGTCCTTGACGGAAGCGTATATGGGTAGTACATTTATACATGTCAAGTCTTGTGTCAAGACATATAAGAAGACATGAGACTATACTGCATATAACGTTTTTATTGTCAGGGAGAGGTATTATGAAAGAATTTCTGAAAAAAAAGGACATTGAGATCTCTGCAAAGAGATATCTGATTGATGCGCTGGGGGCCATGGCCCAGGGGCTTTTCTGCACCCTGCTTATCGGGACCATCCTCAACACGCTGGGGACGTTGGGCATCGGCATTTTCAGCATGCCGGTTTATACAAACGGAGATGTTTCCTATACCATCGGAGGCCTGGCCTCCGCCATGGTGGGACCTGCCATGGCCGTGGCCATCGGCTATGCGCTGAAGGCGAAGCCTCTGGTGCTGTTTTCGCTGATTCCTGTGGGCTTTGCCACCAATATGATGGGGGGCGCGGGCGGCCCGCTGGCTGTTCTCGTGGTTGCCATTATTGCAGCGGAATTCGGAAAGCTGGTGGTGGGAGAGACAAAGGTTGATATTCTTGTGACGCCCATTGTGACCATTCTTGTGGGCATCGGCATTGCATATTTTATTGCGGCGCCCATCGGGGCAGGAGCATCCTATGTGGGAACCCTGATCATGTGGGCTACCGAGCTGCAGCCGCTGCTCATGGGGATTCTTGTTTCGGTGCTGGTGGGAATGGCCCTGACCCTGCCGATTTCCTCTGCGGCCATCTGCGCGGCTCTTTCCCTGACCGGGTTTGCCGGAGGGGCTGCGGTTGCCGGCTGCTGCGCCCAGATGGTGGGCTTTGCTGTTATGTCATTTAAGGAAAACGGTGTAGGAGGGCTGGTTTCTCAGGGCATCGGCACTTCCATGCTTCAGGTTCCGAACATCGTGAAAAATCCGCGGATCTGGATTCCGCCGATTCTTACTTCCGCCATTACAGGGCCTCTGGCCACCTGCGTGTTTAAAATGCAGATGAACGGCGCGGCGGTTTCCTCCGGCATGGGCACCTGCGGGCTGGTGGGACAGATCGGTGTATACACCGGCTGGATCAACGACATTGCCCAGGGCACAAAGGCTGCCATCACAGCCATGGACTGGGCCGGGCTGGTGCTGATCTGCTTTGTTCTGCCGGCGGTTCTGACTCCGCTGTTTGCGGCTCCTATGAGAAAAGCAGGGTGGATTAAGGAAAATGATCTGAAGCTTCCGGAGTAATAAGGAAAAGTTTTCTGAACCGCGGATGATGGATTTTAAGGAAGGGATTTCTATGCTACAATGGGAGTCAGGTATAAAGGAGCAGTACTATGACGGGAAAAGAACGCAGAGAAAACATTCTGAAAAGCATCTCTGAGAGCAGCAGTCCGCTGTCTGCCTCAAAAATCGCAGATATGTTCGGCGTCAGCAGACAGGTTGTGGTGCAGGATATTGCTCTGATCCGCGCTGCAGGACATGAGATTCTGTCCACCAACCGGGGATATATTCTTCAGAATCCGGTTCCTCTGACCTCACGGGTGTTCAAGGTCAGTCACACGGAAGAGGAGCTGGAGGATGAGCTGACGGTGATTGTGGATCTGGGAGGGAACATTCTGGATGTGGTGGTAAACCACAAGCTGTACGGAAGGATGCAGGCTCCGCTGAACATCAGTTCCAGAAGAAATATCACATCGTTTATGAACAATATGAAGAGCGGAAAATCCACGCCGCTCATGCGGATCACCTCAAATTATCATTACCATACGGTGGAAGCGGACAGCGAGGAGACCCTGGATCTCATCGAACAGGCCCTCCGGGAACGAGGGTATCTGATCGAGCCGCTTGTAAAGGAAAACAAATAAATCTGAAAGAAAAATGTGCGGAGGCCGGCGGGCTTTCCGCATATTTTTACGTATATTTTCAAAGGAGAAGTAAGATATGAAAAAGATCAGAGCCGTTCTGTTCGACTTTGACGGGACGCTGATGGACACCAACGATGTGATCCTGAAATCGTGGCAGCACACGTTTATGCATTATCAGGGAAGGGAAGAAGATGAGGAAGTCCTTCTGAAGACCTTTGGTGAGCCTCTGGCCCTGACCATGCAGAATTTCTTCGGCGTGGAGGGGGATGCGCTGCAGGAATGCATGGATGTCTACCGGAGCTTTCAGAAGGAGACGTTTCTCGATTCCATCGCCCTGTTTCCGGGGATTCCCCAAATGCTGCAGGAGCTGAAGGATGCAGGCTTCACCCTGGCCCTGGTGACCTCACGGCTGAAGGAAACCACCATGCAGGGGGTGGAAAAATTCGGACTGGCTCCGTATTTTGACCTGATCGTAACTGCAAATGACTGCACAAAGCACAAGCCGGACCCGCAGCCCATCAACATTACGCTGGAAAAGCTGGGGCTTTCCCCGGAGGAGGCCGTCATGCTGGGGGATACGGTCATGGACATCGGCTGTGCCCGCAATGCAGGGGTAATCTCCGTTCTGGTCGGCTGGAGCGCTGCCCTGCCGGAAAATAAAATCACACCGGAATCCCGGCCCGATCATATCATCCGCTCTGCGGATGCCCTGCTTCCTCTGCTTACGGAGCTGAACCGGCAGAGGGAAGCTCTGTAACCTCTGTGCAGAAAAACAATACTTGCCTGTCTTCTCTTGTAAAACAACTGCAAAATAAAGTATAATGGCCTTGTAAAGTGTGCAGGCAGAGCCCTGCCTGCATGCAGTTGCGGCCAGAGGCCGCGGAAACTATTGTATTGTTTATTATTGTGGAGGAAACAATGAAAAAGTTACTTGCGATTATGATCAGCCTCCTGATGGTTGTCGGTCTGGCAGCCTGCGGCGGCGGAGCCCCTGCTTCATCCGATCAGGGCGGGGATGTTACCTTAAACGCTCTTTTCATGAAGCAGGCCGGCTACAGTGAAGAGGACGTTAAGGCTATGACCGATGCATTTACTGCAGAAACAGGCATCAATGTCAATCTGACTTTCGTGGCTTACGAAGAGCTGTCAGCAAAGATCCTTACTTCTGCTCAGAGCGGCGGCTATGACGTGGTTCTCGGGGACTGCATCTGGCCTGCACAGTTTGCACAGGCAGGTCTGGTGCTTGACGTTACAGACCGTGTCAATGCTCTGGATACTGCGGACATCTTTGAGGGTGCCCTTCAGTCCTGCCAGTACGAAGGAAAGTACTACGGTCTTCCATGGCTCAACGACGTAAAGTACATGTTTGTAAATACAAAGATGCTGGCAGATGCAGGCATCTCTGAAGTTCCAAAGACATGGGACGAGCTGATTGCAGACGCAAAGATCCTGAAGGAAAAGGGCATCTGCGAATATCCGATGGTTGGCTGCTGGAGCCAGGCAGAATGCCTCGTATGTGACTACACATGCATTTCCGGCGCCTTTGGCGGAAACTTCGTGGATGAAAACAACGCGCCGACTCTGAACAGTGCAGAAAACATTCAGGCCCTTCAGATGATGAAGGATCTCCTGGATCAGGGCCTTGTGAACCCGAGATCTCTGGAAATGATCGAGGATGATGTTCTGTCAACCTTTGCGGCAGGCTCTGCAGCATTTGCCATCAACTGGACTTACCAGTACAGTGCCATGAACGATGAGACTACTTCTTCTGTTGCCGGTCAGGGCGTCATCACTCCGATCCCTGGTACTGCTGCAGCAGCAAGTGCAACTGTAAACGGCGGTATGCCGCTGATGATCACTGCAGGCTCTGCGCATCCGGACGAAGCATGGCAGTACATGGAATACATCTCATCCAAGCCGGTACAGGCACAGTACAGCGCCAATGCCCTGCCGATGTGGAAGTCTCTGTACACCGATGAGGCTGTCATCGAAGCCGGCGGCAAGGAAGTTGTAGAAGCATCTCTGACACAGTACGAGTACATCAAGAACCGTCCGATGGTTCCATACTACAACGAGCTTTCTACAGACATGCAGACAGCCATTCAGAACGTTCTCTTAGGAAAGGATACTCCGGAAAACGCCCTGAACACCTTACAGGATACTGCCCTGAAGCTGGCTGCAAAGTAACGGTCTGATGAACAGAAGACTCAGGCGTGAACAGGCTTATGCGTACGGTCTTATTACACCGTCCATGGTCATCGTCTTCGGCATCATCGTAGCGCCGATGCTGGCGACCCTGGTCTACACGGTGGTCAACAACAATATGCTCTCTTCGGGGTACGGACAGTTTGCAGGACTTTCTTTTTACAAGGAAGTCCTGTCTTCTGCTGATTTCCGGGGAGATCTTCTGCGTACGCTGTATTTTACCCTTGTATCTACATTTCTCGAGACTTTTCTGGGGCTGCTCATTGCGCTCCTTCTGAATGAAAAGTTTCCGGGGGTGCGCTTTCTGCGCTCCATCATCATCATTCCATGGGCCATTCCGACGGTTGTCAACGGAAGTCTGTGGAAGCTGATCTTCAACGGCGAGTACGGTGTGTTCAACGCACTGCTCCTGCAGGCCGGGGTCATCGATGCCTATCAGTCCTGGCTGGGAAACCCGAAGCTTGCCATGCTCATGATCATCATTGCGGACACCTGGAAGATGACGCCGCTGGCAGTGATCTTTTTCCTGGCTGCCCTTCAGGGCATCAATGCCGAAACCTACGAAGCAGCAAGAGTGGACGGCGCAGGTCCCATCCGGAGATTCTGGTGTCTGACCCTTCCATATCTGGCACCCACTGCCATGGTCATTATCGTCATGCGTACGGTGGAAAAATTCAAGGCCTTTGATATTTTCTACCTCATGACCAGAGGGGGTCCGGCAGACGCCACAAAGACCCTGATGTACGATACGTATCTTCAGGCCTTTACCAACCTCAACTATTCCACGGCTGCGGTCTTTGCGTATCTTACGGCTCTCATCGTAGCGCTTATGACACTGCTCTATGTCAGGGTCATGAAAAGGAGTGAACTGTAGATGCACAAAACAAAAAGTCTTATGAACCGGCGCCGGCTCCGCAGGCAGGTCCTGTGCTGCGCACTGGGAATCCTCCTTGCTGTGGCAGTGCTGGCTCCGGTACTCTGGATGTTCATGACCAGCATCATGTATCCGAAGGATCTTTCCGCCACGCCGCTGAAGCTGATTCCCGATGAAGTCACCTTTTCCCGGTATGCGCAGGTCTTTCAGAACAACGATGTCAGCGATCCCGCATGCATTTTCCGTTATGCCCTGCGAAACAGCACCATCATTGCTGTATGTGTTACGGTGCTGTCCCTGATTTTCGGAACACTTGCTTCCTACTCCTTTGCAAGGCTCCGCTTCCGGGGCAGAGGAGGGCTCATGATGCTGGTGCTTTTCACCTACATGCTGCCGCCGGTGGCGCTGGTGATTCCGATGTACAAGATCTTCAACCGCTTCGGGATTTTAGACAGCAAGTTCGGACTGGTGATTCTCTACCTGTCCTTTATCCTTCCGTTCATCATATGGTCCATGCAGGGCTTCTTCGGGTCCATCTCCAGGTACTATGAAGAGGCTGCGGCCATAGACGGAGCAAACAGGCTGCAGATCCTGATCCATATCTTTTTCCCGATCGCAAGACCGGGGGCAATCGCCACAGGAATTCTGGCCTTCCTTATGAGCTGGGACGAGTTTTTCTACTCGCTGGTATTTACTTCCAGCCTGTCCGCAAAAACCATTCCGCTGGCCATTGCAGAGTTTAACGGAAAATTTACCATCGACTACGGCATGATCTCCGTAGCCGGTATTATCGGATCCCTGATTCCGGTGCTGATCGCCGTGGTGTTCCAGAAATACATCGTCATGGGCATGAGCTCCGGCGGGGTCAAGGAATAACCGCATCACAAAAAGAAAACAGGCAGAAGACGGGGGCGGCAGGCGCCGCCGGAACTGCCGGGGAACTATTGCTATGACACAGACAAGTACCATTTGCAGGCAGTTTATTGATCGGTATGGATTCCATGCCGATCTTTCCTTATGCGGGGAACTGCTGGATAAATTTCTTACGGCCATGAAGGAAGGCTTCCGAAGCCACCAGCCGGAAAGCGATCTTGCCATGATTCCGCTGATCTTTCAGGGAGAACGGCCCGACACGGCGGACCGAAGCGTCATCGTCATCGACGTAGGGGGCACCAACACCCGGGCGGCCCTCATCCGCTTTGACCGGGAGCGGAACCCGGAGATCTGCGAGTATTACCGGTGTCCGACGCCGGGAACCGGAGTAAGCGAGCCGGTGGAGATTCAGGAATTCTTCCGGGAAATCGCTGCTCTGGCAGCGCCTGTTCTTGGAAAGGCCCATCACATGGGCATCTGCTTCTCTTTTGCCAACCGGACCCTTCCGGACGGAGACGCGGTGATTGCAGCAGGGGGAAAGCAGATCATGGTGAAGGATTTTATCGGCAGCACCATCGGCGCCGGACTGCGGCAGGCCGCCCGGGAGCTGGGGCTGCCTGCAGACCACCACATCCGGATCATCAACGATACTGCGGCGGTGCTGTTAGGCGGAATGGCTCTGGACGGAGAGCAGCGCTATGGAGATTACATCGGGCTGGTGCTGGGCACCGGGCTGAACCAGGCGTATATTGAGCCTGTGGAAAGCTTTCTGCGGGACTGGTCTGAGGAAGGGCAGTGCGGCAGCGCCCCTGTGACGGAGGGCCGGGACGGGAGCTTTTTCTGCGGGTCAGCTGCGGAAGCCACCATCGTGGTCAATCAGGAGTGCGGAGGGTTTCGGGGAATTCCCCTGAATC
>JBJFFZ010000093.1:0-22364 GCA_051892195.1 Anaerovoracaceae bacterium | reverse complement strand
GCCACCATCGTGGTCAATCAGGAGTGCGGAGGGTTTCGGGGAATTCCCCTGAATCCGGTGGACCGGGATTTTATTGCGCTTACTTATGACCCGGACATCGACTGGACGGAAAAGCTGGTGTCCGGGCGCTACTTCGGCGGAATTGTGCTGCACGCTCTCAAAGAAGCGGCCCGGCAGGAGGGCTGCCTGTCGGAAGGAGCGGCTCTGCGCCTTGGGAAGCAGGAGGCTCTGGATACGGAGGAGGTCTCTGTGTTTCTGCAGTCTGAGGGGGCAGAGGGTCTGCTTGCACAGCTGGTGGGAACGGATGACCGGGACCGGAGCTTTGCCCTGGAGCTCATCGACGGCATCATGGAGCGGACGGCGTTTTATGTGGCTGTCTGCATTGCGGGCACCCTGCGCCGGGGAAGAAGAAAAGACGGAAAGCCTGTCTGTATTATGGTGGAGGGCAGTCTGTACGAAAAGCTTCCGGGCTTTGCCCGGAAGCTGGAATCCCTTCTGTCCCGGTGCCTGAAGCAGGAACAGGACGGACTGCCGGAGGCAGCGGCTTACCGGTTTGTAACGGCGGAAAACACTACCCTGCTGGGCACGGCTCTTGCCGGGCTCTGGGAGTGACGGAGGGGGCTGCCCGGGGCAGCCGGAAAAAATCATATCGGTACAAAGAAACGCCAGTTCCGGCATGATGGGGAGCTGGCGTTTTTGTATTCAGAGTATTTGTGAAGTCTTCCTTTTTTTCGAACCACGTTTTTTTGTTACCGGCCGTATTCTGACGGGAAAAGAAGATTGTTTTCGGTCTCAGGGTCAAACAGATGGATCAGCTCCGGCTGGAACTGAACCTTCAGGGCTGTTCCCGGGGCAAAGCCTCTATGAAGCTCCTCCGGCAGGTCCGTGGTAGGAATGCGGACGATGATGCTCTTATCTGCACAGTTCAGGTGGGCGTGGATCTCACTTCCAAGCATTTCATTGACATCCACAACAGCCGGAATTCCCGGGCTGCCGCTGTCTGCAATCTTCATATGCTCCGGCCGGCATCCAAGCACTGCCTTTTCCGGAACCTGAGCTTTTTCGGAAAGGGCTTTGCTGATCTTTTCAGAAAGGGGAAATTCTGTTTCGCCTATGCGGACGGAGAACGCGTCGCCGGTCCGGATCAGGGTGCAGTCAAAGAAGTTCATCTGTGGCATGCCGATAAAGCCTGCTACAAACATATTGGCAGGGTGCTCAAAGACCTCCTGGGGGGTGCCCACCTGCATGATCCAGCCGTCTTTCATGATGACAATCCGGTCTCCCAGGGTCATGGCTTCCGTCTGATCGTGGGTTACATAGATGAATGTGGTGTCCACCTGCTGACGGAGCTTGATGAGCTCTGCGCGCATCTGATTCCGCAGCTTTGCATCCAGATTGCTCAGAGGCTCATCCATAAGGAACAGCCGGGGCTCCCGGACGATGGCTCTGCCGATGGCCACCCGCTGGCGCTGTCCCCCGGACAGGGCCTTTGGCTTTTTGTCGAGATAATCCTTAATATCCAGGACTTCTGCTGCCCATTCCACCCGCCTGCGGATCTCCTCCTGAGGCGTATGGCGGATCTTCAGGGCAAAGGCCAGATTTTCCCGCACGGTCATATGGGGATAGAGGGCGTAGCTCTGAAAGACCATGGCGATGTCCCGGTCCTTGGGCTCTTTATCGTTTACCAGCTCATCATCGATGTAAAGCTCCCCCTGGGAAATGTCCTCAAGCCCTGCAATCATCCGCAGGGTGGTGCTCTTTCCGCAGCCGGAAGGCCCAACAAGGACGATGAACTCCTTATCGGCGATATCGAGGCTGAAATCGTGGACAGCCTCGTAGCCGTCTTCGTAGATCTTCTTGATGTTTTTCAGTTTCAGTGTTGACATTGTATAATAATCCCTCCAGGTGTTGTTTTTTGTCGCATTCTGTTCCATTATAACTTAAAACCGAGATCACATACAACAGAAAGGAAGGAAATCTATGGCAGAAGAAATGCGCACCGTAAAGCCGGGCATGCTGTTCCGGCACTTTAAGAATAAGCTTTATCAGATTGTTGCAGTGGCGGAGCACAGCGAAACAGGGGAAATGCTGGTGATCTACCAGGCCCTGTACGGGACCTATCGGGTCTACGCCCGTCCTCTGGATATGTTTCTCAGCGAGGTGGATCACGAAAAATACCCTGACGTAAAGCAGAAATACCGGTTTGAGGAATATTATCCCGAAAAAGAGTATTAAGAAAAACGGATTTATGCCGAAATATAAGGAGGTGTTAGTTGCAAAGGAATAATTTGCCAAACAAACAGATTAAATGTAAAATATCTACTGCCCATGCTGCTGTCTTCAGAATCCGACAGGTGAGGTGGAATTATGAATCAGAAATATAACTTCACATTTTCCCGGCGCCTGCGCCGGAGCCTTGTTCTGCTGCTGGTGCAGACAGTTCTTGTACTGCTTCTTGCCGGCTGCGGAGCGCCGCCCCGGGAAGACCCTCCAAAGGCTTCCCTGAATTCGAGAACGGATGTTACCGGTTATGAATTTGAGCTTCTTGGAGAACCGGAAGAGGGATGGAAAAATGTATATGTGATTGTGAAGGACGGCGCTTCGGAGCACTGCAGACAGCTTCTGCAGGGGATTGAAGCGGCGGCCGCAGATCTGGAGTGCAATCTGTATGTGGCAGGTGCAGAAAACGAATCCGACACAGAGGGGCAGATGCGTCTTCTGGAGATCGCGTCAGAAAAGAATGCGGATGCGGTGATTCTGGCTCCGGTGAATTCCACGGTCCTGAGGAGCAGGGCGGCTTCTCTTTACAGCCGTGAAATCCCTGTGATTCTGGTGGACAATATTCTGGACGGGCAGGCATACGATGTGTGCTATATGACAGACAACACCACCGCCGGCATGATGGCTGCGGAGGAGCTTTATGAGCTGATCCGGAAGCAGGGCGTCGGCTGGGAGGAGAGTATTACGGTGGGAATTGCGGTGTCCAATTCCGAATCCCAGACCATGATGGGACGGGTAAAGGGGTTCTGCATGTGGTGGACCGATCACGCCCCTTCCACCTGGAAGATTTCCGATGAAATCCGGTTTGACTACGGAAGTGAGGCCGCGGCAGGAGAAAACTGCAGGGCATTTTTAAAAGAATATCCGGACCTGAAAGGGCTGTGCACCCTCAGTGAAACAGCTACAAGGGAAACCCTCCGTGTATTGAAGGAGAACGGAAATGAGAACATCGCCCTCATGGGCGTAAACTGGTTTCCTGAGCTTGAAGGGGTAATCCGGGAGGGAACCTTCCCGGCGGCCACAATCATTCAGAGTCCCTTCGAAATGGGGTACCGGGGAATGGAAGCCGCCTGGACTCTTCTGAGGGGAGAGCGTCTTCCGGCACAGAAATATTATAATCTTGATGTCTATATCGTCGATCACGAAAGCTTTGAGGATGGGACCGGTGACGAAATCATAGGAAAGACGTATCAGCAGGATCAGTAATGACAGCAGGAGCATGACATAATTATGAAAAAAATAAAAGAATGGGCAGCCGGCAGGATCTATGTGCTGTCGATTACCATATATATGATCGTGAGCATCGTTCTGCTGTCGGTTTTTATGTTCTCCAGCAGCCTGATGACGATCCATTACAATCAGGAGCAGATCCGGCAGGTTTCGGATCTGTATACGTCCCGTGTCAATCGTTCCATTCAGTCCATGAACAATCTGGTTGTTCAGTCGGCGGGGCTTTTTTCCTCCTGGAAGGACCTCTCTTTTGAAGAGGCCTACAAAATGCTGGTATCCAATGGAATCAGAATGCGGTATTCCAGCTGCGGGCTGACCGATATGGACGGAAACCTTTACTGCAGCACAGCCATAAAGGCGGATTTTGAAGAGGTTCCGGATCTGTGGGAGGCAGCATATCTGGATCAGGGGACGATTGTAGCGCCGTACCGTTCTCATCTCAGCGGGGTCCATGTTATGACCTTTTTCCAGCCCATCTATGCAGATGGAAAGCATGCGGGAAGTGTATTTTTCTCCTACGACCTCAGCACCGTTCTCCAGCTTCTGGCGGAGGATGCTTCGGTGGACAACAATGAAGTGTTTCTGATGGAGGGCTCCTCCGGAAACTTTATTGCCTGCTCCGACAGGGAGGGACAGAAGACGGCCACCTGGAAAAATCTCCGTATGATATCGGGAAACCTGCAGTTTGAAGGAAATTATGATCTTAAGGCCTGGATGGATGATCTCCAGAAAGGCGTGTCCGAGGGCTGCTTCCGGTACCAGACCGAAGGGATTCACTATCTGCAGGCGTTCCGTAAGATCGACAGTCTGCCGGGGTGGTATGTTTCGGTGCGTATTCCGGACAACTCTGTTTCGGAGCTTCAGGTCAGAATCAAGCTTGTGGGGGTCATATGCCTGCTGAGCTATGTATTTCTGACAGTGATTCTGATTATTATCCTGCAGGGCTTTGAACGGAAGCGGCGGATGGAGGCCCAGCTCCTTTCGGAGGAGGACCCTGTAACGGGAGGGCTGAACCGGAGAGCCATGCAGCTCCAGCTGCAGCAGTATGCGGAAAATCTGGCCGTGGATGAAATGTACGCTATGGCATTTTTTGACCTGGATTACTTCAAGGAAGTGAACGACCGGTTCGGCCATGATGCCGGCGATGAGGTCCTCCGAAGCTTCTACCAGTGTCTCACCCGGTGCTTCCCGGATGAAAGCACCATTGTGGCCAGAGTCGGAGGCGACGAGTTTATGCTGGTGGTAAAGGATGTCATAGGAAGAGGCGTGGTGAACCGCTATATGGACAAGCTTCAGGAAGCGGTCAGAGGCATCTCCGTTCCGGATTGTCCGGAGCTTCGTGTAACCTTCAGCTGCGGCATTGCCATGTACCCGGAACACGGACAGAATCCGGATACCCTGCGGAAAAATGCAGATAAAGCTCTGTACCACAGAAAGAAACACGGAAGAGACGGATACACCTGGTATATCATGGAAGAATAGGAAAAACAGCTTCTTTCAAAATAATAAAAAAGAGGTCATCGCATTCACTGCGGCGGCCTCTTTTCGTCTGTCCGTACAATATATTCTCCCCGGTTCAGGCCCGGGTCCGCGGCAAAGCGAATGGAAAGCTGCGGGTATTTTTCTTCAAAATACAGCCGGTTTGACCTGCGGTTTCCGATCAGGTTTGAGAAGCTGTCCGGGTGGGCCGCAAAGCAGACCCGCCGTTTCCCTTCTTCCGGACCAGAAGCTCCGTCGCCTCTGGCGACCCCTGCAATGGCGGTGTTTTTCAGCTGCTCCTCAAGATCCTCTCTGGCGATTTCCGACTCCACCAGCTGCCGGAAGGCAGGGTGATAGGAGCCGGCCCCCACCGCACCGTCTTCGCTGCGGATCAGATCCGTGCTCTTGAGGCCTACCCGGATGACCTGAATGCCGGCTCCAGTCAGGCTGCGGTACATATCCTTTGCTGTGCGGAGAGCTTCCTGCTCTGTCAGTGGCGTGTATGTGCCTGCCTGCGCCATGGTAAAGAGGGCCGTGTCCTTCAGAACCACGGTAGGATAGATCCGCGCAATCTGCGGCTTCAGAGCGATGGTCTGTTTTACGGATTCCATGCACTTTTCATAGCTGTCTCCGGGAAGACCGATCATGAGCTGAATTCCCAGGGTAAAACCGAAGGCGTGAATCAGCTCTGCAGCCTGGCGGACGGCCTGGGGATCATGGCCTCTTGCCGACAGGTGCAGCACCTGGGGATCAAAGGACTGAACCCCAAGCTCTATAATGTCCGCATCGTATTTTTTCAGATTGGAGAGAATTGTCTCGTCGATGTAGTCCGGGCGGGTGGAAAGATGAATTTTCTGAACCAGCCCCTTCTTTTTAAATTCGGATGCGATCTGCAGGTATGCAGACTGCTCTTCCAGGGGAATTCCCGTAAAGCTGCCTCCGTAGAAGGCGATCTCTACTTCTTTAATGGAAGGTCTTTTCTGTATGTAGGCCAGATGGCGGAGGATCAGCTTTCTGGCATCCTCCGGAGCCGGAGGCTCCGTCTGCGCCGTAATGGCTTTCTGGTTGCAGAAGACACAATCATGAGGGCACCCCGCATGGGGGATAAATACAGGAATGATGGCATGGGTTTTCATGGAGCTTCCTTTCGTTGTGCAGCAGGGAAGGCGCCTGTGCCCTTACAATTCAAAGATAGAGCCGATATCGGTCAGGGGTTCCCCGGGGAACCACACCGGCTTCAGCCCGTGGGCTTCGATAAAACGGGCAATGGCCTCTCCGTCCGGGTGGGCCATGAGATCTCCGTTAAAATAGATGCTGCTTCCCACCGTGCCTGCGGTGCCGCCGATAAAGCCGCTGGGGAACCCTTCCAGGCGGATGTGCCCCGGCCGGATCACCAGCAGATCAATTAAATCGTCATTAGACGATGCATCTACATCAGGTTCTGCTTCTTCAAGAATCTGTTCATTCCAGCCCCGGATGACGGATGCGATGCCCTCATCGGAGGTAATAAAGGCGGAATCCCCCACCGGAAGACAGGAGCAGCGGGTGTATCCCTGGGAAACCCGCAGAATACTGAGCCCCGCAAACCGGGCCCGGTCCAGCACCGCAGCTGCGGTGAACTCTGTGTTGTGGATCAGATATTTTCGTGTTGCCACGGCATTATATGGGATATCATCGGGGTATTCGTATCCGATGGCCCCCATGTTGAATACAATGTGCCCCCGGCCGTCTGCTGCGGCAAGGGCCGGGATGATGGGGTTTTCGGAAAGATTACCGGACTGGGATTCCATGGCTGCCATGTATTCCTCCCGCAGGGGCGGGTCCAGCCGGACGGTTTCGTCCACCAGCAGTGTATCTGCCACTTTGCACATGTAGATGTCCGCGTGAGCGGAGATGGCCGGATAGACCGCGTCTGAGGCGCAGACCCGGCGGATTTCGTGGCCCTCCCGGGCAAGGCGGTCCTGCAGGGGGGCACAGGCCTGTTCTGATAAAAAGATCATTGACATGGGTGTTTGATTTCCTCTTTTGTGTTATGGCTCTGTATTATGGGTACAGGGCAGTGATGCTGATTTCCGGCGTGGAACCCAGACGGAGGGGCAGCTTTGTCATGCCGATGCCGGAGGTCACATAAAGGCGGGTTTTCCGGCTGTTGCCGATTTCAAAGGTTCCCCGGATATATTTCTTCCCGTAGGCCGGGAGAATGAAGCTGTCGAACATTTTCAGATTGATCTGCCTGCCGTGGGTGTGGCCCGCGAACATGCAGTCGATGGGGAAGTCCGCCATGCTGTCGATGATATCCGGCTCGTGGCACAGCACGATATTGCAGTTTTCCGGATTGAGCCGGGCAGCTGAGGCGGGATCTCCGTAGCCGATGGACACATCGTCTATTCCCAATATACATACATTCAGTGATTCCAGGGTTTCCATCTCATTGACCAGGAGCTGAAAGCCTCCGGCTTCCATGACATCCGGATATTCAAATTCCATTTTTCCGCCGTAGTCGTGATTGCCGTAGACGGCATATTTGCCGATCCCTGCCTGGATTCTGGAAAGGCCGTCCTCGATGGCGGCCAGATCCCCGTCATAGGTGCTCAGGTCATCCACCAGATCCCCCAGAAAGAACACAAGGTCCGGGGAGGCTGCGTTGATTTTCTCTATGACATTTTCAAAGTGGCGGGGGGTGTAATATTCGCTGAAATGGGTGTCGCTGAAGACTGCGATCTTCAGACCTCCGGCCTGCTCCTGGCTGATGGTCAGCAGAGGCTCCCGGTATTCTTCCTCTGACACGGTAAGCCAGTAGGGGGCCATAAACCGTGCATAGCCCAGCAGAAGAAAGCCCGCCAGCAGCAGAAATCTGAGGGTGCGGAAAAAACTGTGTTTCTTTCGTTTCTTTCGGCCTGCGGAGCGGCCGTCCCTGCCGGTATTATTATTCATCATAATTATTCACCTTCCAAATCCCAAAAAAATCCCTCTGCTTCCGGAAAGAACCGTCTTTTCCGGGGGCAGACAGGCTGACTCTTAACATTATATATGCGGCGGCAGGCTTGTAAAGAAAAAAATTCTGAATGGAGCGGGAGGGTGTTGTATTTCATGTAAATATGGTGTAAGATGAACCGTAATCGGGCGGTTTTCCGCTGCGGATATTTTATTAAAACAAGAGAAGAAAGGTGAGCACGATGAAGAATTTTAAGAAGGTTATGGCAGTTGCCATGGCGCTGGTAATGGTATTTGCTTTTGCCGCATGCGGCGGTACTTCTGCGCAGGGCTCTGCAGCGGAAGGCTCCGGTACGGACACGGTTGTGTACAAGGTAGGTACAGAACCGACATTCCCTCCGTTTGACACTACAGACGATGCGGGCAATATTGTAGGCTTTGATATGGATCTGGTTACAGCCATCGGCGAGGACCAGGGTTTTGAGGTAGAATTTGTAAATCTCCAGTTTGACTCTCTGATTCCTGCTCTGCAGTCAGGTCAGATCGACCTCATTGCAGCAGGCATGAACTGCGAAGATGAAGAGAGACAGGAACAGGTTGACTTTGGTACTCCGTACTATGATTCCGGTCTCGTTGTAGCTGTAAAGGCTGACAATACAACCATCAACAGCGTGGACGACCTCACTCCGGACATGAAGGTTGCTGCTCAGATCGGCACCACCGGTGCGGACAAGGCCACTGCTCTCGCAGACGAGGGTAAGATCGCAGAAGCTGTAATCCTCAACGGCCTTGATACTGCTATGATGCAGCTCATCAACGGAGACGTTGCAGCAGTTATCAACGACCAGCCGGTAACAAAGGCTTACATCGCAAAGCAGCCGGATCAGATCAAGATCGTAGGCGACGTTATGAACGCAGAGTCTTACGCAATCGCTGTACAGAAGGGCAATACCGAGCTTCTGGAAAAGATCAACACAGGTATGCAGAATCTTCAGGACAACGGAAAGTTCGACGAGATCTTTGCAAAGTGGTTTGAAAGCTAAAATAATTTGCAATCTTGTTCTTTAACATAGGTTCTTTGATATGAAAACTGCCGGCAGCGATGCCGGCAGTTTTCGTATTTCCGCTACTCTGATTTTGACTTGGGCCGGCTGATGAGGGCAATGAGATATCCTACGGTCAGGGCCGTTGTGATTCCTGCAGCGGTGGCCTTGAGGCCTCCGGTAAATGCTCCCAGAAGGCCGGCTTTCTGAACCTCCAGAATGGCTCCCCGGACCAGGGAGTAGCCAAAGCCCGTAATGGGCACCGTGGCCCCGTTTTTTGCCAGATGCACCAGGGGCTCATATATTCCCAGAGCAGCCAGAAGGCCTCCGGCCACTACAAAAAGCACAAGAATCCTCGGAGCTGTAAGGTTTGTAAAATCAAGCAGCAGCTGGCCTGCAGTGCACAGGAGTCCTCCCGTGAGAAACACAGGCCAGATGTCTGCCCAGTCCATGATCATTTTAAAACACCTCCAGTGTCACCGCATGGGCGATGCCGGGGATGGTTTCGCCCTGCTGGCAGCTTATGGTTGATAAAAAAGCACCGGTTGAAATCAGCATGACTCTGCGGAGCCGGGCCTCCCGCAGCTCTTTTATGATGCGCCCGGCCATGATGGCTGCAGAGCAGCCGCAGCCGCTGCCTCCGGCATGAGCATCCTGGGTCTGGTCATAAAGGATGACGCCGCAGTCTTCGTAGACCGAATCAAAATCCTTCATTTTTCCATTCATCATATCCAGCAGAATCCGCTTCCCCGTGATTCCCAGATCTCCGGTGAGAATCAGGTCGTAGTCCCGGGGCACTCTGCCCAGATCATCCAGATGGGTGCGGATGGTATCGTAGGCTGCCGGAGCCATGGCGCTGCCCATGGAATTTGCATCGGAAATGCCCGGGTCGATGATCCGGCCGATGGTTCCGTGGGTCACGCAGATTTTTCGTTCCCGGGGATTTTCGGGAAGCTCTGCGGCCTGGTATGTCATGTTCCGGTTCTGCACCGGCGCCTTCAGGGGATCCGTCCGATCCTGGGCGCACAGGATTACGGCTCCTGCGGCAGTGGCGGTCCACTGGGCCTGGGGCGGACGCTGGTTGCCATGCTCCAGAGGCATCCGAAACTGGCGCTCCGCTGTGGCAAAATGGCTGGAGGCTCCTGCGGCTGCAGAGGAAAGATAGCCTCCGTCGGTCAGTATGGCAGCGGTAAGCATGGACTGGGTCATGGTAGAGCAGGCTCCGTACATGCCCAGAAACGGAATCCCCAGATCTCTGGCCATAAAGGAGGAAGAACGCAGCTGATTCAGAAGATCGCCGGAAAGGATCACGTCCAGCTCCCGGCGCTCCATGCCTGCATCCTCCAGAGCCATGTGCACAGATGTCCGAAGCATTTTAGACTCCGCCTTTTCAAAGGTCTTTTCCCCGTAATAGTCATCCTGAAGGATCAGGTCAAACCACCTGGCCTGCGGGCCTTTTCCTTCCTTGACCCCTGCGACGGCAGCGGCTCCCACGATTTCGGGGCGGGATGGAAATACCATGGAGCGCCTGCCGATTTTCCTGCTGTTTACAGAACGTCCAGTATCCAATAGACCACCCCCACGATCCAGCTCAGGGCTACGCCCGACAGGATAACAGGGCCGGAAAGGCTGAAAATCTTTGCTCCAACCCCCAGCACCGGCCCTTCTGCCTTATATTCTATGGCAGGGGCCACCACCGCATTTGCAAAGCCGGTAATGGGCACGATCACTCCGGCTCCCCAGGTCTTTCCCAGGGAATCATACCATCCCAGACCGGTGAGAATCTGAGCAATTACAATTAATGACACCGTGGACCAGGTTCCTGCGACCTCTTTTTCCATGCCGAATCCCAGGAACCATGACTGAAAAAAACAGCCAAGCAGACAGACGAGGCCTCCGGCCACAAAAGCCTTGATGCAGTTGCGCAAAACGGCAGGCCGGTCCTCAAATTGTTTCGCATAACGTTTGTATTCCATAATAATAGTCTCCTCTCGAGACTATCTTGAACAGATTTTTTGGAAAATATTCATGGGAAATCACCGGAATATCCCGTATAATGAAAAGGATGGTTCCGTTAAAAAAAGAAATTCAGGCGTCCCCGGTCCGGGACAATACGAAGGAGAAACGATCAGCATGACATTTTTTTCAGCCAACAATCCGGAGAATAACAGCAAGGATCTGCGGAAGAAACGAACAAAACGGTTTATTCGGACACTTCCCTGGGGATGGTTTTTCCTCTGTCTGATTCCACTGTATGCACTGATTTTTTATATTCTGGGAGAGTCGTACTTTGATTTCGGCCGGCTGGGCTACAATGGACTCAGCGCCCTGTACCTCAGCATCTCCTGTATTTCCACTCTGGGCATCGGAGATATTGCTCCTGTGAACGATACGGCCGCTGTGCTCATCGGAAGTGAATGTCTGGTGGGGGTTATCTGTGCGGGGCTGTTTTTAAACAGCGTTGCCTTCCGAAAATCGGAGGCGGTTGCCCGCAACCGGGAGTATGAGTCCGCTTTAGCAAAATACGAGTACGAATGCAAAAAAATGCTGCAGTTCTGCAAGGTCATTGAGGTGATGCTGAAGCATTATGAGGAAGCCCTCATGTCGCTGCTGAGCAGCCGCATCCGGGATATCCATCAGGTCTGCGAAATCAGGGAAGAAGACATGGAGCACCTTTTTGAGCCCATCTTTCGCCTGGTTCAGGAGGGAGAAGAAAAATACACCAGAGTCAATCACTTTATGGAGCTCAACGATGATACGGTCAATATTATCCGGCAGCTGATCCGGGAGATCAACATGGAGTACTGGCCGGATTTTGAAAAGCTCTGCCTGGATTTTATCTACCGGGTGTCAGATCTGCGGCTGGCGGAATTTTTCGTGAAGAACCAGGCCGTTCTCAGCAGGCACTGGAACAGCTGCATGGCCGGCGTTCTGCTGATGGAAAATTATGCTGCAGAAACGGCAGCAGCAGCCGCTGCTGAAAAAGAAACCGGCGAAACCGTGTTTACACCGTTTTCGGATCTTCGCAGGATCCTTGCAGACGGGGCTTCGTTCATTCTGGAGTTCCGCCGGTATGTGGAGCACATCAGCCGGATGGATCCGGAGACTGTAGTGAAAGATGAATGAGAATAACAGAAAAGCGGCAGCGCCGGAAGCGCTGCCGCTGATTTTTTTATATTTTTCATGCTTCAGAAACGGAACCTGTGTCATCAGTCAGGATCATTGATGACGCCGTTTGGAGGCGCAACCGGAGTCACCGGAGGTGTTTCCGGTGTGGAAGGCTCCGGTTCCGGTGTGGAAGGAACCGTTGCTCCGCCGCCCTCCGTTCCCTGAGGAGGGGTGGTCTGTCCGCCGGTTTCTGTTCCCTGGGAAGCGTTCGGATCCTGTGCCGGTGCGTTCGGATCGGTTACAGGCGGTGTCTCTAACGGATTGCCCTCCGCATCCACATAGACACGCTCTCCTGTGGTTTCATCAATGTAGTAGGTGTTGCCTGCCTCATCCGTCAGAAGCTCGTGTTCCTCTTCTCCGGAACCTTCCGGCGGACCGCTTCTCTGTGTGCCGTCAACATAATACTCGCCGTCGGAAACATATACATTGGACGGCTTTGACGGGAAGGAACCCCGTTCATAGCCTGCGCATACGCGCTTCATAACCTTGCTCCAGAGGGAAGCAGCTGCGCCGGAACCTCTGGAAAGCTCGATGTTGACATCGTTTCCGATCCACAGGGCTGCGGAGAACTGCGGTGTAAATCCGCAGAACCATGCATCCATGTTGTCTGTGGTGGTACCGGTCTTTCCGCCTACCGGCTGTGTGCCGATGGCGGCTCTTCCTGCAATACCGTTGGTAACGGTGGTGCGCAGGATATCGGTCATAATGAAAGCAACGCTTTCGTCATATACTCTGTTGGTGTAGTGTTCTTTTTCCAGGATGACATTGCCCTTGGCGTCTGTCACCTTTGTGTAGGTGCTCGGTTCAATGTACATGCCCTTGTTCGGGAAGGTTCCGTAGGCGCTGGCCATTTCTACCGGGGAAATACCCTTGGACATGCCGCCCAGACCGAGAGCGGCAGGGTTCATGTCGTTGACCTTTCCGGATTCCACTACGGTGGAGATGCCGTTTGCCTTGAGGAACTTCACGGAGTAGTCATAGCCGATGTCGTTTACCAGCTTTACGGAGCAGACATTGATGGACTGCTCCACGCAGGTGCGCAGTGTCACCCAGCCCTTGTAGCCGGAGTAGGAGTTCTTCGGCCATACCTTGCCGTTGACGATGTTTTCCGCGTCCTCGATGGTGGAGCCTGCGGTCCACTCGGACAGTCCGTCTGCGCCGGACTGGATGGCCGGTCCGTAGACACCGATCGGCTTGATGGAGGAACCAGGCTGCCGCGGGTTGATGGAACGGTTATAAAGGAGACGTCCTGAGAGACTCCGTCCCCCAACCATAACCTTGATCTCACCCTTTGTATAGTCTGTAATCACCATGGCGCTCTGAGGCTGAATGGTCTCCTGATGGAGGGTGTAGTGCTCCGGCCCGATGGATATGGTATTGCTTCCGATAATGAAGTGATCCGGATGATCCGTCAGGAACTGAGCGCTGATTACCACGTTGCCGTCATCGTCCTTTGAGAGATACTCGGAACTGATTCCGGTCCATACCCCTCCGTTGATGCTGTAGAAGATTCCGTCCCGAATGGTATAAAGGTTCTTGAATTCGATCTGAGGAATCTTGCTGCCGTCAGCAGCGCTGACTGTATAGATGTTCAGGCGGTGATCCTTGAGTATGATCAGATCCCCGCTGGAATTTCTCGTAAATTCGTCGGAGCTGAGTGTAAACGTACCGTCGTCGTTGAAATACGTTGACTTCGAGTAAAGAAGGATGCTTCCGCTGTCGCTGAGGATATTTCCGGTGCCCTTCTGCTTTTTGAGACCTGTAACGCTCGGGAAGTTGGAGGTCTTTGAGAATTCTTCCTCTGCAGCCTTCTGCATTTCAACATTTAATGTGCTGTAAATCCTTACGCCGCCGGAGTACACCAGATTCTTTGCGTCCTCTTCGTCCATCTTGAGCTCGGATACAAGGTCGCCGATGACCTCGTCAATACAGTAATCTCCGAAGTAGGAGGAAACCTTTGAGGTGGACATCGGGCTCGGCTTCAGCTCGGAACGGATGTCTTCCGCCAGAGCAGCGTTGTATTCGCTTTCTGTGATATAGCCCTGTTCCTTCATGAACTTGAGGACCGTCTCCTGACGCGGACGGTAGTCATCGTTGTATACAACCACATATCCGCTGTCCTCCAGGAGGATATCGGGATTTTCTGCTTCTACCTTTCCTTCTTCGTATCTGCGCAGAGGCGCATAGTTGGCCGGACTCTTCGGAAGGGTTGCCAGCACCGCGCACTGGGCGATGGTCAGATCCTGAACATCACAGCCGAAGTAGGACTGGGCTGCCGCCTGTACACCGTAGGAGCCGTAGCCCAGGTTGATGGTGTTCAGGTAGGCCTCGATAATCTGCTCCTTGGAAAGATTCTTTTCGAGAATCAGCGTATAGTAGGCCTCCCGGATCTTACGGGTCATGGAACGCTCCTGGGTCAGGTAGATGTTCCGCGCAAGCTGCTGGGTGATGGTACTGGTGCCGCCGATGTTCTTGTCGCTGAAAATACTTTCCTTGATGGCTCCCAGAATACGGATAAAGTTGAATCCTCTGTGCGTGAAGAAGGTTTTGTCTTCTATGGCTACAAAGGCGTTGATCAGGTTTTCCGGCATCTCGCTGTAGCTGATGTTTGTGCGGTTTTCCGAACTGGCCACAGCCTCCAGAACCTCGCCCTGATCATCGTAGATGATGGAACTCTGGGAAATGTTGGCGTAGATGTTGGATGTGTCGATGTCCGGGGTGGTGAGAATCACATAGCCCGCATAGCCGCATCCGCAGAGCACTGCAAGAAGCAGCAGCATGAGAAGGAGGCCCAGAATCCTGCGAACCGGCCCTTTCTTCTTCTTTTTTCTGACAGGCCGGCGGGAGGCACTCCCGGCGGTCTTCCTGTTTTCTGAGTTATCCGTCATAATTTCGTCCTCTGTAAGTATGTCGGCCGCCGGCTTCTGCTCTGCCACGGGATTCCGCTGCGGAAAATCCCGTGCCGGGCGCGGCTCCTGTCTCTGGAACGCGTCATTGCCGGGAACCGTCTCCTGCCGGGCAGGAGGAGCAGGTGTCTCTTCCGGTTCGGGCCGCTGAAATTCTCTGGTTTCAAAGAGATCCCGCCCGGAGGCTGCGGATGTCCGGAGGCTTGCGCCTGATACCTGTGAAGGACCGGAGGAAAAACCGGAAGGTGTTTCCTGAGCATTTCCGGATGAAAAATCAAGTCCGTGCTCGTCCAGTCCCAGATCCTCGAAGCTGTGAATCTCGATGTCATCGGATTTGCGGAATCCGGACAGGAGATCGTCCCAGCTGCGGTTCAGATCGCTCATGGTATGGCGGCTGACTTTGTCTTTATCGTTGTCATTAACTGGTCTGTCTGTCATAAAAAAACCCCTGTAAATACAGTTATAAACGCTGCGCCCAGGCGCAGAACCGACGCCGTTTCCTGCGGAAAAACAGGTGCCGTCAGCAGCTTGATTATACCATAGGTGAAGTTGACAGGCAAACACTGGATAAATATAATGGCATTAAGTCAGCGTTAAGAAACATGCCGGGAGATTTTCCGGATCTGAAAAAAACGGATGACAAAAACTGGAAAATGGAATAAAATGGTAACAGGAGGAATCATGGACGACACCCACATACCTGAAACAGAACTGCCCCGAGAGTCTGCAGCGGACAACGCCGCTGTCATCAGAATTCCCCTCAGCGGGGAAAATATCCGGGAGGATCTGAATTTTTACAAGACCCTGCGGAACCACTTCCGCGACTACGGAAAAAACACCGACGACATCGACTTTATCATCCACAACCTGGAGGATCAGATCGAGGTGTTCAGCAGCAGCAATCCCACTCTGCCGGATGAGGAGAAATTCCGGGATGCCATTCTGAAGCATCCGTATTTCAAAAATCCCTGCGATTATCCCATCCGCCTTATCACAATTCTGAAATATCTGAAGCGCAGAGGCTTCAACATGAACTATACGGACATCGACCTTTATGTAGACAAGCTGCTGCAGAAGATGGACGGCGTAAAGAAAGTGGGCAGGGGCCTTTATTTGTATCACAAACAATAACTGAAAAGGGTGGCATGAAACAGCAGATCATATGCCGAGAAGACCACTGCCCGTAGCAGCCGCTTTCTGCGGGGCGGGCATCATATATCAGCATCTGGCGGCAGACGCGCTCCTGAAGATCCTTCTTACGGGAGTCTGCGCACTGCTGCCGGTAATGCTTTTTTCTTTTCTCTACGAGTGGAATAAAATAGAAACTAAGGATATAAATAACAATCCCGACGAAGGACTGCGGGAGTATCTGGAGGAGGAACGAAAGGAACGGCTGCGCCGGGGAAGAAGATGCCTGGAGATCGCCGTTGTCTTCTTTCTGATGGGGGCAGTATCAGGGTTCTGTTCTGAACATCGCGTATCGCAGTTAAACGATGCAATAGGGAAGGAAGTAGCAGTTGCAGGGCGAATCCTGTCTGCAGACATCCGTCAGGAGCATTGTCTTCTTGTAATGTCGGCCTGCGCATATGCAGCGCCGGAACCGGGCGGGGAAGAATTTTTTCCTGAAGGCGGGGGCGGGCAGGCCCTCTGTGCCGCTCTGCGGCAGAACAGCAGAATCCACGAACGGATTCTGATCCGGGCAGAAGATCTGGAGGGGGCTGCGGCTGCAGCCCTTACCGGCCGTTTTGCCGTGGTCCGGGGGATTCCCGGGGAGGCATCCCCCGCATCCAATCCCGGAACCTTTGATTACCGCCGGTATCTGCGGTCCAGAAAGATTTTTCTCACCATGTCTGCGGAACCGGAAAAGATTTCTGTTTCTGCCGGTGAACCGGGTTTTCTGTACCTGCTGCTGAACCGGACTGCGGTGCTGCGCCAGTCCTTCGAGGCGAAGATTGCCGCTGCCTTTGAGCCTCAGGCGGCGGAAATGCTCGGAGGGATTCTCTTCGGAGATGACGGGGCCATGGAGGAGGATCTGAAGGAATCCTTTCAGCGCAACGGTCTGGCCCATCTGCTGGCAGCCTCCGGGCTTCACGCAGGCTTTGTGTACGGGCTTCTGTCCCTGCTTCTGGGAAAGCCTGCCACCTTTCGCAGAGGGCTTCCTGTTGCGGCAGGCCTGGTGTTTTACGCGGCTCTGGCAGGGTTTTCCCCCTCTGTGGTCCGGGCCGTCTTTATGATCCTTGTGCGCATGATTGCCCGGATCCTCCATCGGCCCTATGATTTTCTGTCCTGCATCGCCTTCTGCCTGCTGGTGATGCTGCTGTGGGAGCCCCAGATGCTGTTCAGCTCTGGTGTACAGCTGTCGTTTACGGCGGTGCTGACCCTGAGTGTGGTGCTTCGCCGCATGGAGCAGCTTGCGGAGGGGTTCTGCAGATCTCTGGGAGACCGGCGGGGGGCGCAGGTGCGCCCGGTCCTTGGGGCCCTGTCCGGGGTGGCGGCCCTGCAGCTTGGAATGACGCCGCTGACTCTGGTGCATTTTCATTATATTTCTCCTGCAGGCCTGCTGCTCAACGGACCGGCCATCGCTTTAGCGGGGTTGATTGTGCCTCTGGGGATTCTGCTGATGCCTCTGGCCTTTGCCGGAGGGCCTCTGTTTGCCTTTTTCGGAAGCATGGAGGAGATGCTGCTGCGGCTGCTGCTTTTTCTCAATGATCTGGTGACGGGAACACCGGCGGCCTTTCATTATGCCGCCACGCCGTCTCCCGGAATTCTCCTTCTGTACTATATTCTTCTTTTCTTCTTCTGCTCGGAGGCAGGCAGCGCCTTTCGGCGGGAGGTCCGTTCCCGGCGGGCCGCGGCTCTGGCTCTTGCGGGGGTGCTTCTGGTCTGCGGGGCCTTCGGGTTTGCCGTCCGGGAGCCGTATCTGCTGTCGGATCTGATCTTTGTGGACGTGGGGCAGGGGGACTGCGCCCACCTGAAGGCAGCAGGCGCTCACATTCTTTTGGATACGGGAGGGTCCGAAAGCTTCGGCGAAGAAACCCGGGGGGAGGAAACGGAGGAACACCGTGACCCGGAGGACCCTGTGGGAGAGGATGTGCTCATTCCGTACCTTCTCGGAAACGGGGTTGCATCCCTGGATGCAGTGGTGCTGAGCCACCTGCATCAGGATCACTGCGGCGCTCTGAAGACCCTGGCCGGGGCTGTGAAGGTCCGCCGCCTGATTCTGCCTGCCGTCTATGAATCTCAGGCCGGTGAACTGAGCCGGCAGTTCGGGATTCCGCAAAAGAACATGATCTTTGCCGCCGCGGGAGACAGAATCCGACTGGGAAAGGCGGAGATTACCGTGCTGACGCCGGAGAGGGGAACCCCGGAGGAATACCGGAAACGTCTGGAACAAAGTGACGACGAAAACAGTCTCTGCATGGTGGTTCAGGTCCGGTACAGAGACCGGACGGTGCTGTTTACCGGGGATATCGACGAAGACGGGGAAGCATCGCTGGTCCGAATGTACGGACAGGAGGCACCGGCAGCCGCCGGTGAAGCAGAAGGACCGGTTCTGAAGAGCGACATTCTGAAAGCGGCTCACCACGGCAGCCGCTTTGCAAGCTCCACCGCATTTCTTTTGTCGGCAGCGCCGACGGTATCGGTGATTCAGGTGGGCCGGAATTTTTACGGACATCCGTCTCAGGAAGCCCTGGAACGGATTGCTGCCTGCGGAAGCCGGATTTACAGAAACGACACCCAGGGGGCGGTGATGATCCGGCTGGGAAGGACCCTGCGGGTCCGCACCATGAAGGGATGAAGGGCTGCCCCGGAAACGGAAGACGGCTGCTCACCGGCGGGCGGGGGCTTTGCAGGCACCGGAGTCGGTTGGGCTGCGGCAGGCGCTTTGCAGGTGACGGTGCCGGAAGCCGGTTGACTTCCGGCGGATTTGTGCATATGATTGAAAAAAAGAAAAGGCAGCCCCGGGGCTGACGGAGGAAAAGGAACCATGGCATACCAGAGAAAAGCACCGCCGGTGCACGCATTTAAGAGGATCCAGAAGGATCTGAAGGAAGATCAAATGAAAAACATCCTTCTCTTTTACGGGAGAGAGGATTATCTGATCCGCTGGTCTGCAGACCGGGTGAAGGAACGGTTTATCAATCCCGCAGCGGAGGTGTTCGATTATATGAGGCTGGACGGGGCGGAGTGCACCGCAGGCGATATCCGGGATGCCTGCGAAACCATGCCCATGATGTCGGAAAGGCGCATGGTGGTGGTGCAGGGCTTCCGGTCCGACGGCGAGGGGGCAGAGGAGCTGGAGGCATATTTTCAGAATTTTCCGGATTCCACGGTGCTGGTCCTCATGGCCGGGGAGGTGGACCGGCGGAGGAAGCTTTATAAGACCATCCAGAAGCAGGGGGCCGAGTATGAGTTTGACCGCCTGGATTCCGGCATGCTCAATTCGTTTATCATCAAGAATCTCAGAAATTCCGGCCGGAGCTTTGACCCTGATGTGCCGGGCATGATCGCCGAAGCCTCCGGCTACTACGATAAGGATTCTTCTTATACGCTGGACAACCTTGTGAACGATCTTTCCAAGATTGTATCCCACAGCGGCGACAGGATCACGGTGCAGGATGTGGAGGAAACCATTGCGGGAAACGAGGCCCGGGATGTGTTTGCCTTTGCGGATGCTCTGGCGGCGGGCCGCAAGGGGGAGGCCCTGCAGCTCCTTTCGGTGCTTCTTTCCTACGGCGAAAACGAATTCAAGCTTCTGGGGCTCATCTGCTCCCAGTTCGAGGTGCTGCTGCTGGTGCGCGAAATGCAGGAGGAGGGGCTTTCCACGGCTGCCATGCACAGCCAGACGGGAATCCACGAGTTTCGGATAAAAAAATCCCTGCCCCTGGCGCGGCAATATACGGTTTCGCGGCTGCGGCATATTCTTATGAAGGCCTATGAAGTGGACCGCAACGTCAAGTCCGGTTCTCTGGAGGCCAGGGCGGCTCTGGAGCTTTTTGTGGCCATGGTGTAAAATTGCTGATTAACAGACTGTTTCCGTTGGTTTACAGTTATGTTACCGGAATATTACTGTTCCGGAGGGAACATTGACATTTGAAACATCTGAAAGTAATATCAGAATCGGGTGTCTATTGATATCCGGCGGCCTTGTTTTTTTGCGGGGCCGAAACCGTTATGCAGCAAATGCGGTTATGCATGATGATGCGGTAAGATTGGTAATAAAACGGGATGGTTTGTTATGAAAAAAGGAAGAATACTATCGCTGCTGCTGTCGGCAGCAGTGTCTGTATCCTGTCTGGCGGCAGGAGCCGCCGTCTCCTGGGCCCAGCCTGCGGGAAATCCGGACGGGGTATTTCTGAAGGAGGAAAGCAGCGGCACGTGTACGCTGGCTTCGGCCACCATGATGCTTCGTCAGAAGTCACTGAATGAGGGAAATTCCACATGGAAAAATATTACGCAGAAGTCCGTCCGTGCCTACGGATGGGTGGAGGGCGTAGGAATTCGCATGTCCTTTACATATTACGGGATCAAGGTTAAGCGGGTGGATTTCGGAGCCGACACAGACCGGCGGGCGGAGATTCTTTCTCTGCTTGCGGAGCACCCGGAGGGTATCGAGATCTACGACCGTGCGGTGCCTCATGCAGTATTGCTGACGCGGTATGATGCGGAGGAGGATGTGTTCTACTGTGCAGATCCGGGGCTTTCCGACCAGGAGATGGCTCTGGGGGATTCCTGGATGCGGAAGGTGTTTTCCGGTGCAGGGCAGGAGGATATTATTTCCGGAATTGACAATGTATGGATTATCACTTCGTATGAGCTTATGGCCATTCCTGATGAAAAGAAAGCAGAGGCGGATTCCTCAGAGGTGGAGGAGCCTGAAATCACAGAGCCGGTGGAGGATGTGGTCCGGGAGGTCTTTCCAAAGGTCCGGGACTACGAGGATGCGGACTTTGAGGATGTGGTAAAGAGCGAATGGTACGTTTCCTATGTGGAGAGCGTTTATGAATCAGGGCTCATGTCCGGGGTTTCATCTGGAACGTTCTGTCCGGAGCAGGAGGTGACCCTGGCGCAGGCTATTACCATGGCGGCCAGAATCAACAGCAGGTTCGCGGATGACGGAAAGGTTTTTCAGGTGATTACGGGAACGGACTGGGTGCGGCCTTATCTGGATTATGCTGTGGGCAACGGGCTGATCACCGATGAGCTTGCAAATTCCGAATATCTGGACAGCCCTGTTTCCCGGGCGCAGTTTGCGCAGATCATCAGTGCGGCGGTGCCGGAGGATGCCTGTAAGGCGATTAATACCATCAAATCAGGCCAGTTCCCTGATATCCGGGAGTCCGGGGCTGCAGGAAAAGCGGTGTACCGGCTGTGCCGGGCCGGGATTATTACGGGGGATTCCAAAGGAAACTTTGATCCGGAAGGAAGTCTGACCCGGGCTCAGATGGCTGCAGTGGCGGCCCGCATTACAGACCCGGAGCTGCGGGTGAAGCTGTAAAACCGGAATTTCGGGTGAAGCTGATATAAAAGCTTGAAAAATCGAAAAAAATTTATAAATCAATTTACATATCTATTTATGAATATCAGGCGGGGCGGGACCCCGGGAGGCATAAGAACATGAAAAAATCAGAAGAAGCTGTAATGAAGCACAGCAGCGGCTACAACTGTGCGCAGGCTGTGGCATGCGCGTTTGCGGACAAGATCGGTGTTGAGGAGCAGGAGCTGTTCCGTCTGGCGGAGGGCTTCGGTCTCGGTATGGGTTCCAAGCAGGTCTGCGGCGCAGTATCCGGCATGCAGATGGTGGCAAGCTTCCTTTCCAGTGACGGAAATCTGGAGGCGCCAAAGACAAAGGCCCAGACCTACAAGGTGATGAGAGAGCTTCAGCAGGAGTTTCTTGACAAAAACAGCTCCATTATCTGCGAGCAGCTGCTGGGAGGACCGGGGCAGCCGAAGCTGCGCTCATGTCCCGGCTGTGTAGAGGATGCTGCTGCCATTCTGGAAAAGCACTTTTTCGGGGAGGCAGAGTAGGATTTCATGATCACAACAAAGCAGCGAGCCGTGCTCAGAAAGATGGTTCACACTCTGGAGCCTGCAGTCTACATCGGAAAGAACGGTCTCACGGAACCGGTTCTGAAGGAGATGGAGCTGGCGCTGGATGCCCACGAGCTGGTAAAAGTCAAGGTGCAGGACAACTGCCTGGAGGACCTTCGGTCTCTGGCCCACCAGTCTGCAGAGCAGATCGGCGCAGAGGTGGTTCAGGTCATCGGCAGAAAGTTTTCCCTGTACCGTCCGTCAGAAAAGAAGCTGATTGTGCTGAAATAGG
>JBJFFZ010000092.1:0-3001 GCA_051892195.1 Anaerovoracaceae bacterium | reverse complement strand
GTCAGTCGGTGATGCTTCAGTTTACGGATTTTGATACCATTGATGAGCGGCTGGGGGACAGGCCGATTATCGTACAGGAATATTCATCACGAGCCGGCGGATGGGTCCAGTGCTCCTTTATTCCGGTTGAGCGGGATGAAAACGGGAAGAACCGCACCGTCATGTGCACCCTTCGCTCTGTTACGGCGGAGAAAGAAGTGGAATCTCAGGGCAATCTGATTCAGGCTCTGGCAATTCCCTATGCAAATATCTATACCGTCAATGCCGACACCTGTGAGGCCATCTGTTATCGCATGGGACAGGCCATCAATGAACGATACGGGCAGCAGTTTGCCATCGGCAACTACGAGGAAAATATTCAGACGTATATTGACAACGATGTGCTGGAGGAAGACCGGTCTCTGTTTAACCAGGTGCGCACCGTGGACGGTGTAAATGAACTGCTGGCGGATGACAGGGCGTATTACTTTAACTATCGGGTTGATCGGGATGGACTGACGGAGTATTACCAGTGCCAGCTTGTGAAACCGGATCAGGAAAAGAATGAATTTGTTATCGGCTTCAAGAATGTAAATGAAGAGAAAAATATGGAACTTGCCGCCCAGCGGCATGTGGAAGAAGCCCTTGCGGAAGTAGAGAAAGTAAATCTGGCTCTGCAGGAGGAGTCTGCAATTTCCACTGCCCTGAGCCGGGAGTACAGCAGTCTGTTCAAGATCGATGCTGAGACAAGAAAAATGACCCTCTACCGGACCGATGGGAGGGCATTTGATCCGGGAATGCTGGAAAAGCTGCTTGCGCTTGGGGACTATGAGCTTATTTTATCGAAGTACATCGATGCGTTTGTTGTTCCGGAGGACCGGAAACGGCTCAGGGAATCCATCGGGCTTTCTGTTCTGATGGAAAAGGTTCCGGAGGCCGGTCTGTATAAACTTGGATACAGAAGAATCCAGGATGGCGTCATTACCTACTACGAAATGAACACGGTTAAAACCGTGGATGAAAACGGAGCAGTCACCTTTATTCTGGGGCTGCGCAATGTGGATGAGGAAGCGCGCCGTCAGCTGAAGCAGACCCGGGAGATGGAGGTCCAGCGCGAAATCATTGAAGGTCTCGGCTCGGAGTATTATTCTGTCCTTCTTGTAAATCCGGAAACGGATACAGCAGAAGTTTACCGTGCGGAGGAAGAGGACGGCCGTGCCATCGGAGAATATGTTCGGAAACAGGACAACTGCTGGTCAAAGGTCATCCGGGGGTATTCGGAAGAGCTTGTTTCGAATGCCAGCCGGAGCGAGTTTATTGAGAAGCTGTCTCTGAAGCATATACGGGAAGACGGAGAGAATTATTCATTTGTTTACGAAAAACAGACGGATCACGGGATTATTTACCTTCAGGCGCGAGTTTCCTTTGTCCATGAAAAGGATGGCAGTCTGGTGGCTGTAGTCGGAACCAGAAATGTGGATGACCTGATCAAGAAAGAGCGCCAGCAGGAAATGGCGTTGCAGGCCGCCTATGACGCTGCGGAAGCCGCCAACAGGGCAAAGACCGACTTCCTGTCCAACATGTCGCATGATATCCGCACGCCTATGAACGGAATCATAGGGATGACTGCCATTGCGGCAGCGCATATTGATGATAAAGACCGGGTGCAGGACTGTCTGAAGAAGACTGCCCAGGCAAGCAAGCACCTTCTCAGCCTGATAAACGAAGTTCTGGACATGAGCAAAATCGAATCGGGCAAGGTGGATCTGGTTGAAGAAGAATTTAATCTTTCAGATCTTATCGATAACCTGCTTTCCATGACAAACGGACAGATTGCAGAACGTCATCACGAACTTTCCGTGAATATATCCGGCGTGACCCATGAGCTGGTGGTGGGAGACAGCCTCCGCATCCAGAAGGTCTTTACCAACCTGATGAGCAACGCAGTAAAGTACACCCCGGATGGAGGAAAAATCAAGCTTTCTATTTCGGAAAAGCCATGCAATCAGGCCAGCGTCGGATGCTATGAGGTTGTCTTTGAAGATAACGGCATCGGCATGAGCGAGGAATTCCAGAGCCGGATTTTCGAGCCGTTTACCCGATCCAGTGATGATAACCATGTCAACAGGGTTCAGGGAACCGGTCTTGGAATGACCATCAGCCGCAATATTGTGCGCATGATGGGCGGTGATATCAAGGTGGAAAGCAAGCTGGGGGTGGGTTCCCGCTTTACAGTCACCATTTATCTGAAGCTTCAGGATTCCGCGGTGGTCCGGTACGATCATTTTGTGGATCTGGATGTGCTGGTTGCAGATGATGATCCCCTCAGTCTGGAATCCTGCTGTGGAATGCTGAACGACCTGGGCATGAAAGCAGAGGGTGTTTCTTCAGGGGCTCAGGCTGTGGAGCAGGTGGTGCTGCACCATCAGCAGAAACGGGACTACTTTGCCTGTATCATTGACTGGAAAATGCCGGATATGGATGGAATATCCACTACAAGAGCAATCAGGAAAGCAGTAGGAAAGAATGTGCCGATTATCATCATCTCTGCCTATGACTGGTCCGATATCGAGCAGGAAGCCCGCTCTGCGGGCGCCAATGCGTTTATAAGCAAGCCGCTGTTCCGGTCCAGACTTGTAAAAACCTTCAATTCTCTTGTGGGAAATAACGATTCCGACGAGAAGAAAACGCCTTTCGATGCTATGGAAACAATCGATCTGCAGGGACGCAGGGTTCTCCTCGTTGAAGACAATGACCTGAATGCTGAAATCGGCAGGGAAATACTGGAAATGACCGGACTTACTGTGGAGCAGGCGGCGGACGGGGTTGAAGCTGTTGATAAAATTGCAGAGTGTGAAGATGGATATTACGACATGATTTTCATGGATATCCAGATGCCGAATATGAATGGTTATGATGCCGCAAGAGCCATCCGTGCCATGGACCGGCACTACTGCAAACAGGTTCCCATCGTTGCCATGACGGCAAATGCATTTGCTGAGGATGTTCATGCGGCTAAGAC
>JBJFFZ010000091.1:0-3017 GCA_051892195.1 Anaerovoracaceae bacterium | reverse complement strand
TAGTATTGTTTATAACCCATTTATTCTACAGAAAAAACAGCTTCCTGTCAAATTCTGTTTCAGGGCTTGCAGCAGGAGAATCAAACAGGGTATCATAGAGAGCAGGAATCAGGGAATACTCCTGGAAAGGACAAGCAATGCCATGGCGGAAATGACAGAAATCGAAAAGTATTATAATAAATTCAATGAAGAAAAGCGCCTGTCCCAGCGGCGGGGAATCGTAGAGTTTACCACCTCTATGAAATACATCAGAGAATGCATCGGAGACCGCACCGGTCTTAGTATTGCAGATATCGGGGCAGGAACCGGCAGGTACTCCTTTGCTCTTGCGGACCTGGGGCATGAGGTCACTGCAGTGGAGCTGGTAAAATACAATCTGGGAATCCTGCGCTCCAAGGGCGACCGGGTCAGAGCCATGCAGGGCAACGCCCTGAATCTGAAAAAGCTTTCCGATGACAGCTTTGATATTACTCTGCTCTTCGGACCCCTTTACCATCTTTTCTGCTTTGAGGACAAGGTTCAGGCCCTGAAGGAGGCCCGGCGCATTACGAAGCCGGGAGGCTTTATCCTTGCGGCCTACTGCATGAACGAATACGCCGTGCTGTATCACGGGTTCCGGGAAGGAACGATTCTGGACTCCCTCCGGGACGGCAAGCTGGATGAAAATTTTCACTGTATCTCTCAGGAAGCGGACCTGTACGATTACGTCCGGCTGGAAGACATCCACCGCCTTTCTGATGCCGCGGGACTGCGGCGGGTAAAGACCATTTCTGCCGACGGGCCTGCTCATTACATGCGCCCCGGGCTCAACGCCTGGGACGAAGAGACCTTTCAGGTTTTTCTTCAGTATCATCTTTCCACCTGCGAGCGGCCTGAGCTTTTAGGCGCCGGCAGACACACCGTGGACATTCTTCAGAAATAACAAAAAAAGTACAAAAGCCTCTGAAACACAAAAACGCGAAAGCCTGCCATATACAGACTTTCGCGTATTTTTTTACAGATCCATTTCTCTGATATTGTGAACGAGCCTGCTCATAATATCCGTCCTTGAAAACGGCGTCATGAGGTAATATCCATCCACAAAACCGCGGATGCCCCGGGCAATCCTGGTGGAAAGCTCCACCGCAAGCTCGGTGCATTCGTCCCTGCTCTTTCCCTCGTACATTTCCGTAACAGCGGGGTCCACATTGATGCCGCTGATCTCACTGTCCATAAACCGGGCGTTGCGGCTGCTGACCACCGGAATGATCCCCCCTAAAAGCTTTGCATCCAAAGGCTTCAGGGTCTCGTATGCCTTTTTCAGGTTTTCTGCCGCCTGCTGCGTGAGCACCGGCTGGGTCAGAAAGCCTTTCATTCCGTTTTCCACCTTCTTTACAGTGCGCTCTAATTCCCGGTCAAAGTTTCTGACGTTGATATTGAGGGCCCCGTAAATCCGCATAGGTCTGCGGAACTCATTTTCATTCAGGGAACGAATGAAGGATGCCAGCATTCTGGAATTAAACTGAAATACACTTTTCACCTCGTCCCGCTCTGCGGACGGAACAGGATCTCCGGTAATGGCAAGGACATTTGCAACCCCTTCTGTGGACAGAGCCATCAGAAGAGCCTTTGTTGCATTGAGATTTCTGTCTCTGCAGGTCATGTGAGGAATGGTGTCGATGCCAAGCTCCCTGCGCAGCTTGCAGGCGATTATGCTGCTGTCCATGCTGGCCCGGGCGGTTGCACAGTCTGCAATGGTAATGGCGTCCACTCCGGCTTCCTTCAGTGTCCATGCCCCGGACATGTACTTTGCGATATCCGCATTTCTCGGAGGGTCCAGCTCCACGGCAATGACCTTGTGGCCCTGATCCAGCTTTGCCGCAAAGAGATTGTGTGCCGTGTCGGATACCTGTTCCCGGGCGCTGCGGACTGCTGCTGCCCTGCCGGCAGGGCGAACCTTGGCCGGAGCCTTTTCTTTGCGGAGAAATGCACCTGCTTTTTCTGCCAGAGCCCGGATGTGCTGTTCCCCGGTACCGCAGCATCCGCCCACAATGGCTGCTCCAAGTCCGGCCATCTGCACGGTCTGTTCTGCAAAATAAGACGGGTCGCTGTCATAATACACCCGGTTTCCGATGACCTTCGGGTACCCTGCATTGGGCATGGCGCAGAGCATTTTTCCACTGGCCTGCACCGTTTCCTGAATGCTTTCCAGAAGGTGTCTCATATGAAGGGCGCTGGACACGCAGTTCATACCCATGGCATCCACTGCACTTCCCTCTGCCATGCGCTGTGCAATATCCCCGATATACTGTCCGTCCCTTGTGTATCCATCCGGCTGGACTGCAAAGGATGCGATGATAAAAGCATCCGGCAACTGTTCCCGGATATATGCGGCAGCGGCAGCAATCCCCTCATCGCTGCTGTTTGTTTCAAAGATAAAGTTCTTCGCCCCCAGATCCAGGAAAACCCTGCAGACACTGCAGAATGCCTTTGCTTTTTCTTCCTCCCCTGCCCGGGCTCCCGATGGAACAGGCCCTATATCGGCAAATACCTCTGCTCCGGTGCCTTCTGCCGCCGCGGAAGCTGTCTTCCATCCAGCAGTCAGCACCTGTTTCATCAGCTCAGGGTCTGCCGCATAAAGTTCGTTCAGGGGATTTACCGCAAACGTATTGGTCTTAATGGCGCTGCAGCCCGCCTCAATATAGCTCTTGTGGATGGCGGTTATGTATTCGGGATGGTCTATGCCTGCCATCTCGCACGGCTTTTCATAATCCGGATGCTGCTGGGCAAACAATGTCCCCATTGCTCCATCAAAAATATATATCTTCTGCGCATCGATCGCTTCTCTGACTGTCATAGCTGGCTCCTTTGTTTTTTTGTCTTTTTTGTAAAGTATAACCTATCATTGCGGTATGTTCAACTTCAAAAAGCTTCGCAGATGGCCAGCCTAGGACTGCCTTATATACGCAAGAATCTCGTCTGCAACAGCATCTGCTGTCTTTCCGTCCACATCGATGACATAATCAGCGGCGGCCTCG
>JBJFFZ010000090.1:0-12507 GCA_051892195.1 Anaerovoracaceae bacterium | reverse complement strand
ATATTTTTTACTTGTAAAACCTGTATTTTCGCTGTATTCTAAAGGGAAAGGTTTTTTGAAAGCAGTAATTATGTTGAAATAGAAATGGCAGTGACTGGGAGGAAAGATCCTATGAAATTAGGTATCGATGTTGGCTCAACGACGGTCAAACTCGTTCTGCTCGACAATGAAAATAATATAAAATACAAACGATATGAACGGCACATGTCCAGTGTCTTTGAAAAAGCCGGAGAGCTCCTGCGGGATCTGTGCGGACAGTACGACGGAGATGCACATGTTGTGATTACAGGCTCCGGCGGTCTGTCCCTTGCCAACCGGCTGGGGATTCCTTTTGAACAGGAAGTGGTCACCTGCTCCGAAGCAGTGGAAACGCTGATTCCGGAAACAGATGTTGTCATCGAGCTTGGAGGCGAGGATGCAAAGATCACGTTTTATGAAGGGACGGTAGAACAGCGGATGAACGGCACCTGTGCAGGAGGTACCGGCGCCTTTATCGACCAGATGGCAGTGCTGCTGAACACGGATGCCAACGGTCTCAATGAAGCAGCAAAAAATTATACCACCATTTATCCCATCGCAGCGCGATGCGGGGTATTTGCAAAAACGGATATTCAGCCTCTCATTAACGAGGGCGCTGCCCACGAGGATCTTGCAGTATCCATTTTTCAGGCTGTTGTAAACCAGACCATCAGCGGCCTCGCCTGCGGCAGAACCATCAAAGGAAATGTTGCCTTTTTAGGCGGACCTCTTTCCTTTATGTCTGAGCTTAGAAAACGCTTTGTGGAGACCCTGGGGCTGACGGAGGAACAGGTGATCTTTCCTGAGGATTCACAGTTTTACGTTGCGTTAGGCGCTGCTTTTATGTCGGAAAAGCATCCGGAGGTCAATATCCGGTCTCTTGCTGAAAAAATTCAGCAGGAGGGCATGGGTGACGAATCGGAGACAAAGCATATGCCGGCGCTCTTTGAAACAGAACAGGACTATGAGGACTTTAAAGCCCGTCATGCAGAGCATAAGGTAGGGCGCAGAAATCTTGCGGAAGCATCGGGCCCTGCATTTCTTGGAATTGATGCAGGCTCCACCACAACAAAAGCGGCCCTTACGGATAAGGACGGAAATCTTCTCTACACCTTTTACCGCAGCAATGACGGAAATCCTGTGGAGACAACCAGACAGATGCTTCTGGAGCTGTACGGCTGCATGCCGGAGGGTCTTTACATCGCCTACTGTGTAACCACAGGATACGGGGAAGGGCTGATTAAGGCTGCCTTTGGGGCGGATCACGGAGAAATCGAGACCATCGCCCATTACAGAGCCGCAAGAGCATTTCAGCCGGATGTGGATTTTATTCTGGATATCGGAGGACAGGACATGAAGTGCATCCGGATCCGGGACGGGGCGATTTACAATATCATGCTCAATGAAGCATGCTCCTCCGGGTGCGGTTCCTTTATCGAGACATACGCAAAATCCGTAGATCTGACGGTCAGTGATTTTGCGGCCGAAGCTGTCCATGCAAAGGCTCCGGTGGATCTGGGGACCAGATGTACGGTGTTTATGAATTCCAAAGTGAAGCAGGCCCAGAAGGAAGGGGCTACCATCGGGGATATCTCCGCCGGTCTGTCTTATTCTGTAATTAAAAACGCATTGTATAAGGTAATCAAGCTGCGGGATTCTTCCGAGGCCGGAAAGCATATCATTGTTCAGGGGGGAACCTTCCTGAACGAAGCTGTTTTAAGAAGCATTGAGCTGATCCTTGAGCGTGAGGTGATCCGTCCGGATATTTCCGGAGTAATGGGAGCCTACGGCGCAGCCCTTATCGGAATGGAACGGTGGGATCAGAGCAGTCCGTCAGGGCTTACCGGAAAGGAAGCACTGGATTCCTTCACCATGAAGAATAAACACACCCGCTGCGGTCTGTGCGAAAACAACTGCCAGCTTACGGTGAGCATTTTTAATGACGGAAGCAGGTTTATCACAGGAAACCGGTGCGAACGGGGTGCCGGACAGCAGAAGAGCAGCAGCCATGAACACAATCTGTTCCATTATAAATTCCACCGCCTGTTTGATTACAGACCGCTGACAGAGCATGAGGCAAGAAGGGGAAGCATTGGGATTCCAAGAGTCCTGAACATGTATGAAAATTATCCTTTCTGGTTTACATTCTTTACATTCCTTGGATTTCAGGTCGTGCTTTCTCCTGTGTCTTCCAAGGAGCTGTACGAGAGGGGAATGGACACCATTTCCTCCGATACGGCCTGCTATCCGGCGAAGCTGGTTCACGGCCATATCCGGACACTGATTGATTCCGGGGTCAAAACCATCTTTTATCCGAGCATCAACTATGAAATCCAGGAGGATCCGGAGGCCAACAATCATTACAACTGCCCGATTGTAGCCATGTACCCTGAGGTCATCGCAGGAAACATGGACGATCAGCTTATGGAAAACGGAGTGACCCTGATCCATCCGTTCCTTCCTTACTATGATGATAAGCGCCTGAAGGAACGGCTTTATGAAGAGCTGCGCTTTTATGGGTACAACGTAACAAAAGAAGAAATCAGCGACGCTGTATCTGCAGCAAGAGCAGAAGATCAGCGTTTTCACAGAGATGTTACCGCCAAGGCGGATGAGATCATCGATTATATAGAAAAGAACGGAAAAAGAGCCATTATTCTGGCCGGAAGGCCGTATCATCTGGACCCTGAGATCAACCACGGGATTGATCAGGTCATTGCATCCTTCGGATTTGCGGTGCTGACAGAGTCAGCGGTTGCCGGAAGAAGCACACTGAAACGGCCTATTCGTGTTCTTGACCAGTGGGCGTACCACACGAGACTGTACAGGGCTGCTGATTTTGCAGGAACGAGGGAGGATATCGATCTGATTCAGCTGAATTCCTTCGGCTGCGGCCTTGATGCGGTTACTACGGACCAGGTGGAGGAGATTCTTTCCGCAAAGAACAAGCTTTATACGGTTCTTAAAATCGACGAAGGCTCCAATCTCGGGGCGGCCCGGATCCGGATCCGCTCCCTTAAGGCAGCCATCGAGGAACGGGAAGCCAACGGCATTCATCCTGCGGACCATTCGGAGCCTTTTGAGCGGGTGCTTTTCACACAGCAGATGCGAAAGGATTACACCATTATTATTCCGCAGATGGCTCCTATGCAGTTTGATCTCCTGGAAACTGCGTTTCAGGAAGCCGGCTACAATGCAGTGGTTCTTCCTGCTGTGGATAAGAACGCCGTTGATGTGGGGCTGAAATATATCAACAATGATGCGTGCTATCCGACCATCGTTTCTCTGGGGCAGATTATCAGTGCCCTTCAGTCGGGAAATTTTGATCTGGACAAAACTGCTGTCATCATGACCCAGACCGGAGGAGGCTGCCGTGCAAGCAACTATATTGCCCTGCTGAGAAAGGCGCTGAAAACCCTGGGGATGGAGCAGATTCCGGTGGTTTCCATCAACTATGTGGGCCTTGAGAAAAACCCTGGAATGAAGCTGACGCCGAAGCTTCTGATGGGTGTGCTTTATGCTATGCTCTACGGGGATCTTTTTATGCGTCTTGTCAACGCCACAAGGCCTTATGAAAAGGAACCGGGCAGCGTCAATGGGCTGTATAAGACCTGGAACGAAATCGCCCGCATCAATGTGAAAAACCTCAGATTCGGAGAGTTCAAGCGCAATGTCAGGGGGATTGTCCGGGACTTTGACCGGATTCCTCTACTTGACATTGAGAAGCCGAAGGTGGGGGTTGTTGGAGAAATCCTGGTGAAGTACCATCCGAATGCAAACAACGATATCGTCCGGATTATCGAAGAAGAAGGGGGCGAGGCGGTGGTGCCGGAGCTTCTGGACTTCTTTATGTACAACCTCAAAAATTTTGATTTTAATTATGAAAAGATGGCTGGCTCCTATAAGGCGCATCTGGTGGGCAGAGCCGGCATGAAACTGATCTACCGGTTCCGCGGCGTAATAGACCGCGCGCTGAAGGAGAGCCGGCGGTTTACAGCAAACGTACATATCGACCGGATTGCTGAAAAAGCAGAGACCGTCACTTCCCTGGGAACCCAGTGCGGAGAAGGGTGGCTGCTGGCAGGAGAGATGACGGAGCTCATCGACAGCGGGGTGGAGAACATTGTCTGCCTGCAGCCTTTTGCCTGCCTTCCAAATCATGTAACAGGAAAGGGTATGATCAAGCCGCTGCGCAAGTACAACCCTCTCACAAATATCTGTGCCATCGACTTTGACCCGGGAGCCAGCGATGTGAACCAGCTGAACCGGATCAAGCTGATGATGGCTACAGCCCGCAAAAACCTTGAGAAAAAACACACGCCGGAAGGCACACAGGTGAAAGGAGAGTAAATTCATGAAAGCAGTTATTACCGTAATCGGTCAGGATAAGATCGGAATTATCTACAATGTAACATCCGTCCTCGCCGAATATGACGTCAACATTCTGGATATCAATCAGACGATCATGCAGGAAGTATTTACCATGATTATGGTGGTGGATCTTGCAAAAATGCCGGTATCCTTTGAAGAACTCCAGAAGAAGCTGGCCCAGAAGGGCGAAGAAATCGGACTGTCCATCCGGATCCAGCACGAAGGCATCTTCAATGCTATGAGCGAAATCTAAAAAAGCATCATCTCCCATGATGAAAAAGAAGGTAATAATTATTTGGAAAGGAAGCATTTCAGTTGATTAATTTAGAAAATGTAATGAAGACGCTTCACATGTTCGAGAAGGAAAAGCTGGATATCAGAACCATCACCATGGGTATTTCCCTTCTTGACTGTGCGCATTCCAACGGAGAAATCGCCCGTCAGAGAATGTACGATAAAATCACAAAAAAGGCGGAACGCCTGGTGTCCACCGGAGAAGAAATCGAACGGGAATACGGGATTCCTATTATTAATAAGCGCATTTCTGTTACTCCTATGGCAATTGCAGCCGGCGCCAGCACCGACACGGATTATGTGGCCTTTGCAAAAATGCTGGATCGTGCAGCAGCCACAACCGGCGTAAACTTTGTGGGCGGTTTTTCTGCCCTGGTGCAGAAGGGCATGACAAAGGGGGACGAGATCCTGATCCGTTCAATCCCCCAGGCTCTGGCAGAGACAGAGCTTGTGTGCTCCTCTGTCAATGTGGGCTCCACACGTTCCGGCATCAACATGGATGCAGTAAAGCTCATGGGCGAAATTATCAAGGAAACAGCACATCTGACGGCGGACAGAGACGGCTTCGGCTGTGCAAAGCTGGTGGTGTTTGCCAATGCCGTAGAAGACAATCCGTTTATGGCAGGAGCGTTTCACGGCGTAGGAGAGCCGGACACCGTTATCAACGTAGGCGTAAGCGGACCGGGGGTTGTCAAGGTGGCCCTGGAAAGCTGCAAGGGACAGCCGTTTGATGTAGTTGCCGACACCATCAAAAAAGCAGCCTTCAAGGTGACCCGCATGGGCATGCTGGTTGCAAGCGAAGCCTCCAGACGTCTTCAGATGCCTTTCGGTATTGTGGATCTTTCTCTGGCTCCGACTCCGGCAGTAGGGGACAGTATTGCGAGAGTTCTTGAGGAGATGGGACTGGAATGCTGCGGTGCTCCGGGTACGACAGCGGCTCTTGCACTCCTGAACGATGCCGTAAAGAAGGGCGGCGTTATGGCGTCTTCCCATGTAGGCGGACTCAGCGGCGCATTTATTCCGGTCAGCGAGGACGAAGGCATGATCGCGGCTGCAAAGTGCGGATCCATTACCCTGGAAAAGCTGGAAGCCATGACATGCGTATGTTCTGTGGGCCTTGATATGATCGCAGTGCCGGGAGACACTTCTGCAGCAACACTGTCCGGTATTATTGCAGACGAAGCAGCCATCGGCGTGATCAATAATAAGACAACAGCCGTAAGAATCATTCCTGCAGAAGGAAAGGTTGTGGGAGACGAAATCGAAATGGGCGGTCTTCTCGGAACTGCTCCTGTGATGCCTGTAAGCAGATACGGCTGTGAGGATTTTGTGGCAAGAGGCGGAAGAATTCCTGCTCCGATTCACTCAATGAAGAATTAATTGAATTCAAAGAAGATGTATGCTATACTTTTCGAGTATTTAAATCCAAAGAAATCAAGGAGACGATAATTAAATGGGAAGACACGGTACAATCGCAGGCCGTAAGGCTGCTCAGGACGCCAAGAGAGGCGCACTTTTTACAAAATATGCAAGAGTTATCACGGTTGCCGCAAAGGCAGGCGGAGATCCTGATTATAATGTAGCACTGAAGCATGCCATCGAAAGAGCGAAGAGCATCAATATGCCGAACGACAAGATCACAAATGCCATCAAAAAGGGTACCGGTGAGCTTGGGGGCGACCAGCTGGTGGAAGGTTCTTTCGAGGGTTACGGTCCTGGCGGTGTTGCAGTGATCGTGGATGTACTTACCGATAACAACAACAGAACAACCGCGTTTGTAAAGCATGCCTTTGACAGACACAACGGCAATCTGGGCAAGCCTGGCTGTGTTTCTTATATGTTTGAGAGAAAAGGTCTCATTATCATCGAAAAGACAGATGCCATCGACGAAGATGCTCTGATGGAAGCAGGTATGGAAGCAGGCATGGAGGACATGGTGACTGAGGATGACTGCTTCGAAATCTACACCTCCGTTGACGATTTCAATGCAGTGTCAGAGGCCCTTCAGGCAGCAGGCTATGAGTTTGTTGAAGCTGACATCGAATACCTTCCGTCCATGGAATCCACACCTTCTTCCGAATCAGAAATCAAATCTCTTAAGAAGATGATCGCGGATCTGGAAGATAACGATGACGTTCAGAAGGTAACAACAAACTGCTCTCTCGACCTTTCAGAGTAAAAATTAAATATATTGTATTCATGATGTTTTTCGTGTGTGACAGCACGATAATAGTGTACAATAGGAAAGAAAGAAATGTCCTGGAGTGTGCGTTATGATTATGTAATTTAACCTACAATACGTTCACGGGAATTCGGAGTTGCCTGGTGAAGCTCATGCCTCCTTTTTAAGGAGGAAGGGTGCAGCCGGGCACAGAGTACCCACCTATCATGAGATAGGGAGTGAATTAGTAATCAGACGGCATTTTGGGATTTTTTTATTTCCGGGATCCGTGCCCTCCGGGCACAGAGCACTTCTGAAAAGTATGGAAGTTTCCGGGATTATGCGTGTAAAATGACTAATATAAGTGAAAATTGTGATTTTTAATGAATGATAAAAGTGATAAATTGTGATTTTTAATTGCTTTATTTGAAGAACTGAAAAGGAGAAGAAAATGAGCTTTAAAAGTGACATCGAAATCGCACAGGAAGCGGAGCTTCGCCCGGTAACGGAAATCGCGGAAACAGCCGGCGTCGACGAAAAGTATCTGGAGCTTTACGGAAAGACAAAGGCAAAGGTGGACTACAATATCCTCAACGATATGAAGGATCGGGAAAACGGAAAGCTGATCCTGGTAACCGCCATTAACCCGACTCCTGCAGGCGAAGGAAAGACGACCACTGCAGTAGGTCTTGGAGATGCCCTCAGACAGATCGGAAAAAACACAGTCATCGCACTGAGAGAGCCTTCCTTAGGACCTGTATTCGGCGTAAAGGGCGGAGCTGCCGGCGGCGGTTATGCCCAGGTGATTCCTATGGAGGATATCAACCTTCACTTCACAGGAGATATTCATGCAGTAACAACTGCAAACAATCTGATTGCAGCCATGCTTGACAACCACATTCAGCAGGGCAACGCCCTTGGCATCGATGTTAAGAAGATCGTATGGAAGAGATGCCTTGACATGAATGACCGCCAGCTCAGAAACATCGTAAACGGTCTTGGCGGAAAGATGAACGGTGTTCCGAGAGAAGACGGCTTTGACATCAGTGTTGCATCAGAAATCATGGCTATTTTGTGCCTTGCAAGCGATATCGACGACCTGAAGGCAAGAGCTGCCAGGATCATCGTTGCATATACATTCGACGGAAAGCCTGTTACTGTAGCAGACCTGAAGGCTCAGGGTGCTGTGGCAGCCCTCATGAAGGATGCCCTCAAGCCAAACCTTGTTCAGACTCTTGAGCATACACCTGCCTTTGTTCACGGCGGACCGTTTGCTAATATTGCCCATGGCTGCAACAGCGTTATGGCAACAAAGATCGCGCTGAAGCTTGGCGATTACGTTGTTACCGAAGCAGGCTTCGGTGCAGACCTGGGAGCAGAAAAATTCCTGGACATCAAGTGCAGACAGAGCGGACTGAAGCCGGATGCCGTTGTTGTAGTAGCAACTGCGAGAGCCCTGAAGCTCCACGGCGGCGTTCCAAAGTCCGATCTCAACACAGAAAATATTCCTGCGCTGGAAAAGGGCATCGAAAACCTCATCAAGCATGTTGAGAACATGAAAAACGTTTATGGCCTGCCGACGGTTGTTGCCATCAACCGGTTCCCGACAGACACAGAGGCCGAGCTTAAGCGGATCGAAGAAAAGTGCATGGAAATCGGCGTCAATGTCAAGCTCTCCGAAGTATGGGGCAAGGGCGGCGCCGGCGGCGTAGAGCTGGCAAAGGAAGTGGTTCGTCTCATCGACGAAGAAGAAAACAACTTCCGTTTTGCATACGAGGACAACCTTTCCATTCGTGAAAAGATTGAAGCCATCGCCACAAAGGTTTACGGCGCTGACGGTGTGGATTTCATCGGAAAGTCAGGTGCGGAGATCGATACCATCGAATCTCTCGGCATGGGCGGTTTCCCTGTATGCATCGCAAAGACACAGTATTCTCTGTCCGATGATGCAAAGAAGCTGGGTCGCCCCACAGGCTTCAGAATCAGCATCCGCAGCGTAAAGGCGTCTGCAGGCGCAGGCTTCGCGGTTGCTCTGGCAGGCGATATTATGACCATGCCGGGTCTTCCAAAGGTTCCTGCTGCAGAAAACATCGACGTTGACAGCACAGGAAAGATTCTGGGACTGTTCTAGGAAAATCCGAAGCAAAATGAGATACAACAGTAAAAAGGAGTAAAGTGCATGCTCAGCAGATCATGTGAAGTTTTTCTATCTGAACTGGGCAGCAATGCCCCTGTTCCAGGAGGAGGCAGCGCATCTGCGCTGGCGGGTGCCATCGGAATTGCCCTTGGCACTATGGTGGGATGCCTGACCACCGGAAAAAAGACATACGCACAGTATGAAGAAGAGATTCAGTCTCTGATCGCAGAGTCCCGCAGAATTACGGAAGAAATGAAGGCTGCCGTGCAAAAGGATATGACGGCGTTTGAGCCGCTTTCTGTCGCATACAAGATGCCAAATACCACAGAAGAAGAAAAAGCTGCAAAAAACCGCGCTGTACAGGCGGCGCTCCAGCCGGCGGCGGAAGCACCTCTGGAGCTTGCAGAGCTGTGCGTGGAGGCCCTCAGAATTTTAGACCGCTACTCGGAAATCGGCAGCCGTCTTGCCGTCAGCGACGCAGGCACAGGCGCAGTCATGTGTCTTGCGGCACTGAAGGGAGCACGCCTCAGCGTGCTCATCAATCTCAATATGATGGAGGATGTTTCCTTAAGAGACGCTCTGTATGAGCGTCTGGAAGCAGCCTGCAGGGAAGGAGAGGCTGTCTGCGCAAGGACGTATCTTCGCGTGGAAAAACAGCTGTCAGGAAATATACAATGTCAGTAATTCTTTACGGTAAACCCGTATCAGAAAAAATAAGGGCAGATATTCTGAAGCGCAGCCGGGCCCTGAAGGAAACCCGGGGAATCGAACCAAAGGTTGCAATCCTCAGAGCCGGGGAACGCCCGGACGATCTTGCCTATGAAAAGCGGGTGCTGAAAATGTGCGGCGAGCTGGAGCTCGCGTCTCAGGTCATGGTTCTTGCGGAGGATGTATCCCACGAAGCATTCCGGTCCGAGCTTATTCGCCTCAATGAAGATCCGGAAGTTCATGGAATTCTTGTATTCCGTCCCCTTCCTGCACAGATCAGAGAAGATGAGATCTGCAGCCTGATCGCTGTGGAAAAAGATATTGACTGCATGAATCCGGAAAATCTCCGGAAGGTTTTTACAGGAGACGAAACGGCCATTGCACCGTGTACGCCGGAGGCTGTCATCGAGCTTCTGAAGCATTATGACTACGATCTTCAGGGAAAGCTGGTGGCTGTTGCAAACCGGAGTCTCGTGCTGGGAAAACCGCTGGCCATGCTGTTCCTCAGGGAAAATGCCACGGTGACCATCTGTCATTCAAAGACAGAGCATCTGGATCAGATTATAAAAAATGCGGATATCTTTGTATCCGGAATCGGAAAAGCGAAGTATTTTGACGGCAGTGTTCTGTCAGAGAAGAATACCGTGGTAGACGTAGGAATCAATTTTGCAGACGGAAAGATGTGCGGAGACGTGGATTTTGAATCTGCAGCGGCAGTGGCTGCTGCTGTTACCCCGGTTCCCGGAGGGATCGGAACCATTACGTCCACCATTCTTCTGCGCCATCTGATTGAGGCTGCAGAACATTCACTTTAGCAATGTCCGGTGAATCGCTGGCGATTCGAAGGAGTCAGCAGATGATCCGTTCATTTACAATTTCATATTATTTCTTATTTCTTTTATTTCAAAATGACAGCCGGAGGGCCGGCGTCATATTATGGAGGTAAAAAAATGGCAAAGAAAACCACACTCACACTGCAGGCGATGAAGGAACAGGGTGAAAAGATCACCATGATCACAGCGTATGACTATTCCAGCGCGCTGCTTTCTGAAAAGGCCGGGATCGACACGATCCTTGTAGGGGATTCTCTTCAGATGGTTATGCTGGGGGATGATTCCACCATTGCTGCAACCCTGGATACCATGATCCATCATACAAAAGCAGTTGTGAAAGGTGCCCCTGAAACATTTGTTGTTACGGATCTTCCGTTTGGGTCCTATAATGTTTCCATTCAGCAGGCGATTGAAACTTCATCCAGATGCATGAAGGAAGCCCGCTGTGATGCAGTCAAGCTGGAAGGCGGCGTAAACATGAAGCATGTAATCAGGGCAGTGGTTGATGCAGGAATCCCTGTTGTGGGCCATATCGGTCTGACCCCTCAGACAACCTCTCAGCTGGGAGGCTTTAAGGTTCAGGGCAAGGGCGATGCTGCCAAAAAAGTTCTTGAAGATGCCCTTGCAGTTCAGGAAGCCGGAGCATGCATGATCGTTCTGGAAGCAATTCCTGCACCTTTGGCAACACTGATTTCTCAGCGGCTGACGATTCCTACCATCGGCATCGGCGCCGGGAACGGAACAGACGGTCAGGTTCTTGTTTATCATGATCTTCTGGGGCTGTTTGACAAATTTGTTCCGAAGTTTGTTAAGGTCTATAAGAATATCGGAGCGCAGATAACAGAAGGAATCCAGGAATACATCAGTGATGTAAAGAGCACTGCATTTCCTGCGCCGGAGCATACATACGGCGGCGTGACAGACGAAGATCTGAAAAACCTTTAAATTATTCAATCTCAGGAGTCAGAAAAACAGTCTGATTCCTGAGGTTTTTTATTTCATATCAATAAAATATAGATTATCTGAATCAAAACCGTTGGTATACTATTTAAGTATACGTTAGTATGTATAAAAAACAGCAATATTTTTGAAAATTATTTATCTGGTGAAAAAAGAAGTTATAATATTGGTTGTACAAAGGATGTATGACAAAGAGAGATCCGCTGCGGATCCTGCGCAGTTCTGAAGTACACAATATGCGCTGAAGAGTGCATTGTAACATAAATTTTTTGAAAGGACTTATTCACTAATGGAAGATAAGAGAAAAGTATATCTTGACTACTCGGCCACTACACCGGCAAAGCCGGCGGTGGTGGAAGAAATGGTTCCATATTTTACAGAGCATTTCGGCAATCCTTCCAGTATCTATTCCACAGGTTTAGAAGCAAAGGATGCCATTGAGCATGCCAGAGAGCAGGTTGCGGCTCTCATCAACGCCGAACCGAAGGAGATCATCTTTACCTCCGGCGGAACAGAATCCGACAACTGGGCCCTCATCGGCACGGCGCACCGTCTGGAAAGCAAGGGGAAGCATATCATCACCTCTGCCATTGAGCATCATGCCATTCTTCACTCCTGCGACTACCTGAAAAAGGAAGGCTTTGAGATCACTTATGTAGGGGTCGATCACGACGGACTGGTGGATCCGGCAGAAGTGGAGGCTGCCATCCGTCCGGATACCATCCTCATCAGCATTATGTATGTAAACAACGAAGTGGGAGCGGTACAGCCTGTAACGGAAATCGGCGCCATTGCAAGAAAGCACGGGATTCTTTTCCATACAGATGCGGTACAGGCCTGCGGAAATGTTCCGGTAGATGTCAAGGCCATGAACATTGATATGCTCTCCATGTCCTCTCACAAAATCTACGGACCGAAGGGCATCGGAGCCATGTTTATCCGTACAGGAGTCAATCTCCCCACATATATTCACGGCGGAGCCCAGGAGAGAAAAAAGAGAGCAGGCACAGAAAATGTTCCGGGTA
>JBJFFZ010000089.1:11366-12525 GCA_051892195.1 Anaerovoracaceae bacterium | reverse complement strand
GATTTTTATGAAACACACAAGGTGGATCCGGAGGGAGAGGTCTTTAAGATCTATTCCACCCAGTACAGCCAGAAGGACAGAAGAGTTTGCACTTCCGGTCACGAGTGGTATATTCCTATGCTTTACTGCGACAATCCCCGCATGTATCACCAGCTGAAGAGCCCCCTCAATATTTTTGTCCTCATGACCGGTCCTATGGATCGTCAGGGGAACTTTAATCTTGGAATCACACTGGGTGAGCATCGCGCCCTTATGGAAATCGCCGATCTCATCATAGTGGAAGTCAACGAAAACATGCCGCACTGTCAGGGTGTGGAAAACTATATCAACATTGCCGAGGTGGACTATATCATCCAGAGCTCCAATTACGCCCTGCCGGAGCTTCCGGCAAGAGTAGGGGCCGGGGGAGCGGATGCAAAGATTGCCGAGCTTCTGCTTCCGGAAATCGAAGACGGCAGCACCATTCAGCTGGGCATCGGCGCCATGCCGAACCACCTGGGACACCTGATGGTGGAGTCCGATCTGAAAAATCTCAGCGTTCACACGGAAATGATGGTGGATTCCTTTGTGGATCTGTACGAAGCAGGCAAGATTACAGGCAACAAGCATGTCAATATGGGAAAGATGGTCTACACCTTTGCCCTTGGAAGCAGACGGCTGTATGACTTCCTGGATCACAACCAGACGTGCATGATTGCTCCGGTGGACTACGTTGCAGATCCTGCAGTGATTGCCCAGCACGAAAAAATGATCTCCATCAATGCCTGCCTGCAGGTGGACCTGTACGGTCAGGTGTGCTCCGAATCCATCGGATTCAGTCATATCAGCGGGCAGGGGGGACAGATGTGCTTTGTGGAAGGCGCCTTCCGTTCTCCGGGAGGAAAGAGCTTCCTCTGTACTGCCTCCACCAAGACAAAGAAGGACGGATCAAAAGAATCCCTGATCGTTCCGTTCCTGCCGCCCGGCGGCATTGTCAGCGCACCGCGCTATGCCACACAGTACGTCGTAACCGAATACGGAATGGTAAACCTCAAATGCCTGTCTACCTGGGAACGGGCCGAAGCACTGATCGGCATTGCCCATCCGGATTTCCGCGAGGATCTCATCCGCCAGGCGGAAGCCCAGGGAATCTGGAAAAATTCCAGCAAATTATTATAAC
>JBJFFZ010000089.1:0-11266 GCA_051892195.1 Anaerovoracaceae bacterium | reverse complement strand
ATCCGCCAGGCGGAAGCCCAGGGAATCTGGAAAAATTCCAGCAAATTATTATAACGAAGATATTCAAAAATACAGCAACAGCAGCCGGTTTTGTATGGCCGGCTGCTGTTTTATACACTTTGCAGTTATACCAATACCTGTAGACCCTGAACAGAGAATATTATTCTTCCTTTTCCGAATAGAGCTTCATGTTGCCGGCGATTCTGCGGTTGGCATCGCTCTGGTCGGTATAGGAACGGTTGGTGGTGGAAATATCCTTATGGCCCAGTGTATCTGCCACAAGCTTGATGTCGCCTACGGCCTGGTACAGGGCTGTTCCGTAGGTTTTGCGAAGGCGGTGAGGGCGGATGGTCTTATCAGAAATGTCCTCGGAATATTTCTTTACGATGTTTTCAACGGATTTTACGCACATACGTTTTTTTCGGTTGGAAAGAAACAGGGCATCTTCTTCCTCCGGAACCTCCGGCCGTTCTGCCTGAATATAATCCTGCAGTGCATCCCGGACTTCTTCATTAAAGTACAGGGTCATTTCCTTTCCGCCTTTTCGGGTAACGCGAAAGGACTGATTCTCAAAATTAAAATCTCCCATATTCAGGGAAACCAGTTCCGAAACACGAATGCCTGTTCCTAAAAAAAGGGTGAGAATCGCCGTATCCCGGAGCTTATAATGCTTTGCGTGGGCCTGAGCCCGCGGATTCTGCAGATCCGAATTGCGGACTTTATCCATAACAGCCAGAACTTCATTCACATCAAGGCGGGCCGTTGTGGCATCCTTTTTTTTGTCGATCCGCTGAGAAGTGCCTGCTGTGGCATCTTTTTCGAGAATCCCGTGAGAACAGCCGTACCGGTAAAAGCCCCGAAGGGCCGACAGACGGCGGTTAATGGCCCGGGTTTCATTTTTATGGTAATTTGTTCCTTTGTTAAGCTCCAGGTAGTCCTGATATTCGTTGATATCACGAAAATCAAGCTGCTGGATCAGCTCCAGCGGAATATCCCGGATTTCCGTATCTTTTAAAGAAGGATTCATTTCCTTGAGATAACGGAAAAACGTCATGAGATCATAAGTATACGCCAGCGCTGTGCTGGGCTGACGGGTCCGGCGCTTATCATCAATAAAGTCATGGGTATAAGCCGGAAGCTGGGATTTCAGTTCTTTGATTTTCAGTATCTGGGATTCCTTCAGATCTTCGTAATACTGGTTTTTGCTCATTATCATAATCTCCTCTGAAAAGGTATATATAATTTCGTTAAAGATGGATTTATGGAATAAATACATATCTCTATTTTACTCCCACTCCAACAAGAATACAATAACAAAACGGTATCCGATAAAGATCTTTTTTCTGAACACACAGAATACAAAAGCACCGAATCCCGGCAGACGAAAAACGGCTGCTCTGCAGCCGCCAGATACTACTGTTCCTTCATACCGGTGCGGTATAACGGAATAGCATTCATCACCGGTTCTTCGTACGGATGCACGCGGCGGACAGCTTCCATGGTTTTATCTACAGCATCTGTGCGCACTGTGACTTCGATCTTAAGCTCCGGTTCACAGCTGATAACTCCAGAAGTTCCGATATAAGGATCTGTATGTTCCAGGGGCCGCCAGTATCCGGTGACCTGGGATGTGCTCATACAGCAGTCATAATTTCCTATATGGCCGGCGTCTGTACTCTGAAGTGCCTTCTGAACAGCTCCCAGATGAGATTCCGGCAGAAAGATTTCCAGTTTGCAGTATTGAAATTCCATAGGGGTTCCTTTCCTGTATGTATCATTTTGCATATCTGCAAGATTTCCTGTTTTTGTCTCATAATAATTGTATCTTACAATCACACAATGTTCATCTGTTTTGTTATAAAAACACGGTGCAGTCTCCTGGGGAACGTCGATCTGCACCGTGCTTTGTGGGATATAGTGTTTGGTTGTTATGTTACTACAGTACCTCAGGAACGAGAATATACTCCCCTGCTCTGAGTGTACTGGCTGTTATGCCGTTGACATTGCAGATCTTCTCTACGGTTACGCGAACATCCTCATCCGGGCCGGTATATTCCCGGGCAATCTCCCACAGGGTGTCCCCTGACTCTACACAGATATTTGCGTACGTCTGTTCTGTTAAACCTTCTGCGTTATAAGCGCCGGAAACAGTCAGTGTAAGATAGATAGTGAGTAAAACGAGAACTGCAATAAATGTGATAAATCTCGGTGCTGACACGATTCTGTAACGCTTCTTCATCTCTTCTGTCCTCCATAAACGGAACTTTTCTTTATAAATAGTACTTATTTTCAGAACAGCTGTTTGATGAGATAAATATAACAGAACACAGATTCGCTGTCAATATATTTTACAAAAATTTTTCAAACATTTGTTTTTTTACGGGCGCCGGACGCCCGCAATGGTATCTTTTTCAAGGTTCATAAAAAGGGACCTGCACCCAGATCCCTTTGAAATTACTGCATATTCTGTTAAAAATTCATGAGCTTTCTTCTGTTCAGGAAAAGTATCAAAAGCACTGCAGCCACCCCTGCCGCCAGGAGGGCAGCTCCTGTGTAGTTTTCTTCGTACAGAAAGATTCCCATAAGCAGGGATGCGGCCATGGCAGGGATTCTTCCCAGCATAGAGATAACCATAAACAGGGTGTAGCGAATCCTTGACACCCCTGCGGCATACGCCAGCATATCCTTTGGCACTCCCGGAATCAGGTACAGCAGAAGAAGTATTTTCAGTGCTTTTTTTGTTTCCAGAAGCCGGATATATTTTGTAAACCGCTCCTCTCCGAAGATCAGAGTCATGGGGCGCTGCCCCAGCTTTCTTGCCAGAAAGAAGGCTGCTGTCGAGCCCATGGCAATTCCTGCAAGGGACAGGCACAGGGCCTGTAAAAACCCGTAAAAGAATCCTCCGGCGATCTGAATCACCTGACCCGGCAGAACGCAGACGATGGTCTGCACAACCTGGCACAGGAGGTACCACAGGATGCTCCACTCCTGGTGCTGGTTCATAAATGCTTCAAACGCATCCACGGACTGAAAGCATCCCCACAGCTGGGGATTCAGGTAAATCACCAGAGCCGGAACACCAAAAACAAGACCTATAAGCAGCACAATCTGAGCGATGGCAATGACCTTATAACGGAGATCAAATGATTTGCGGCTGGAAGAATTCTTTTTTTCATTCTTCATATGTTTATTCCCCTTATAAAGAAAAGAACCGTTTGCCTAAATCCGGATCAGGCCGGCGTTCAGCATTTCCTGGGCCGCCTTGATCACACCGAACTTCGAATGCTCGTATGTAAGCCCGCCCTGAAAATAAACAATATAAGGCTCCCGGATCGGACCGTCTGCGGAAAGCTCAATGGAGCTGCCCTGTACAAAGGCGCCTGCCGCCATAACCACAGGATCATCGTAGCCAGGCATGTCCCACGGCTCCGGCGTAACAAAGGAATCCACCGGAGCAGCGCTCTGAATCCCTTTGCAGAAGGCCACCATGGCCTCCTCCGAACGAAGCTTTACAGACTGAATGATATCACTGCGCACATCCTTCACCCCCGGGCAGACTTCAAAGCCCAGGCGTTCAAACAGCGCAGCGCACAGCATAGCCCCCTTGATGGCCCCGTTGACAACCGACGGCGCCAGGAACATCCCCTGCAGCATGCTTCTGCTCTGTCCGAACATCAGTCCGCACTCCTTGCCGATGCCCGGTGAAGTCATGCGGTAGGAAATAAGCTCGATGAGGTCTTTTCTTCCTGCGATATATCCCCCTGCCAGAGCGATTCCGCCTCCCGGATTTTTTATGAGAGAGCCGGCCATAACATCCACGCCAACATCCGTAGGCTCTTTAACATCGAGAAACTCGCCGTAGCAGTTGTCTGCCATGGTGATAATCTCCGGATTTACGGATTTTACCAGCGAAGCCCATTCTTCGATCTGCGGAATGGTAATGGCTTTTCTCCAGGCGTATCCGGTGGCTCTCTGAACGCACATCATCTTTGTCCGGTCATTGATGGCCTCCCGGACCCCTTCCAGATCGATGCTGCCGTCCGGCAGCAGATCCACCTGTCGGTAGGTTACGCCAAATTCCTTCAGGGAACCTTTTCCCTGGCCCCGGATGCCGATGACCTCCTCCAGGGTGTCATACGGACCCCCGGTGCAGTAGACAATCTCATCTCCCGGACGAAGAATCCCCGTCAGCGTCAGCGTCAGGGCATGAGTCCCGTTTACGATCAGAGGACGGACAATGGCATCCTCTGTGTGAAAAATCCCCGCATAAAGCTTTTCCAGAGCCTCCCGCCCGGGATCATCGTAACCGTATCCCGTATTCCAGCGGAAATGCATGTCGCTGATCCGGCACTTGCGGAACACATCCAGCACTTTATACTGATTGTATGTTTTTATATCATCTAATTTCTCAAAAGACTCCCGGATACTTTCTTCCGCCTCTTCCACAAGCCTCAGAAGCTCCGGAGAAATCTCAAATTCGTCTTTCAGCAGTTTGTACGTGTTTTCCTGCATAATAATTGTAATCCCTTCCAGACAGAAATCATCTTTATGATCTTCTGCTCTCTTTCATCCGTCGATTTTACCATAACCGGCAGGCAATTTCTATTCTATGTGAAAAAATACTGCCCTGTCCCTTCGGTTTCGCCGTATCTCCTACCGTTCCAGAAATGAACGAATCAGCTCCTTCATCTGAAGATAGGCTGCGTCCGCATCTGCGGACAGATCAAACCAGTGGATGTCCGGATATCTCCGGAACCACGTGAGCTGCCGCTTTGCGTAGCGGCGGCTGTTGCGCTTAATGAGCTCCACCGCCTCCGAAAGGCTGTATGCGCCCTCACGGCAGGCGATCAGCTCCTTATAGCCGATTCCCTTCATGGAGATATGCTCACTGTCCAGTCCCATGGCCATAAGCTTCTGGATTTCCTGTTCCAGTCCTGCCTCCATCATCAGATCCACCCGGCGGTTGATCCGGTCGTACAGCTGTTCTCTCTGCCGGTCAAGGCCAATGAGCAGATAATCGTAATCCCCTTCCTTCTGAAAAGAACCTTCAAATTCCGGAATCGGATGCCCTGCTTTTGCTGCTTCAATGGCGCGGATCACTTTTTTTGTATTGTTGGGGTGGATCCTTGCCGCAGCGGCAGGGTCCATCTCCTTCAGCATGGCATGCAGAGCCTCCGGTCCATGTTCTTCCAGGTATTCCCGCAGCGTCCGCCGCATCCCGGGGTCCGAAGGAGACCGGGAAAAATCCATATCATAAAGGAGGGAGTTCACATAAAGCCCTGTGCCCCCTGAAATCACAGGCAGCTTTCCGGCCTTCAGAATCCCTGCAATGTACCCCTTGGCCATGGTGCAGTAGTCTGCCACAGAAAAAGGCTGTCTGGGATCGATCTCGTCCACAAGGTAATGCACCGCTGCCGCCCGCTCCGCAGGAGTAGGCTTTGCACTGCCGATGTCCATGAATTTGTAGAGCTGCATGGAATCTGCAGAAACAATCTCTCCGTTAAAATCCCGGGCAGCCCGGATCGCATATTCTGTTTTGCCCACGGCTGTAGGGCCGACGATGACAATGATCTTCTCTTTCTTCACAATATCCACCAGTTTTCTTATCGTTTAAACAGAGCCTCAATCTCTGTTTTTTTCATGCGAATAATCGTGGGTCTTCCATGAGGGCATGAAAACGGATTTTCACAGGCTGCAAGATCCTTCAGAAGCTGCGCAATCTCAGCCGTGCTGAGACGGTCGTTGGCCTTTACCGCAGATTTGCATGCCTTTGTAATGATCTTCTCTCTTCTCCGCCGGTCCCTGAGAGCCCCGGGTTCATCCAGGCCGTCGAAAAAATCCTGTACAAACATCCGGGCCTCCGCTTCGGACATGTACGCCGGAATCGCCTTGATTGCATAGGACTTCGGGCCGAAGGCCTCCGCCTCAAAGCCGATTCTGGAAAGAAACTCCATCCACTCCTCTTCTCTGCTGCTGACCGCATGAGAGACACTGATGCTCATTGGAATCCCCAGAATCTGACTTGCATGCTCCTCATGGTAAAACTCCCGGACCAGGCGTTCATAAAAGACCCGCTCGTGGGCCGCATGCTGATCCACCATATAGAAATTGCTGTCGTCACACCCGAGAATATAGGACGCAAAAAGAGTCCCCATGGGACGAATGGAATTCACATCAAAGGGACGGCTTTGCGCAGGAATAACTTTCGGTGCAAATGAGTGCCCTGTTTCACCGGCAGCCGCCGGTGCCGCAGAAGCTGAAGAAGCCGGAGACAGTTCTTTTGGTTTACCGTAAGATGCAGCCGTTTCTTCTGCCCGCTTCTGCCTCAGCAGGGTGCGCATGTCAAGCTGTTCCTGTTTCTGTGCAGCAGGCTTTTTCGCCTTCTCCTGCTGCCAGGAGGTCACCTGGTTTTCTGTGCGGACCCGGTCCTTTTGAAAAGTAAACTCCGCAACTGCCTCCGGAACCCTGAGGGCTTCCCTTACAGCGCCTGTAACAGCCTCCCGCACCAGATCCTCATTGTGGAAACGGATCTCTTTTTTGTTCGGATGAATGTTGACATCAATCTGTTCCGGCGAAATCTGCAGAAACAGAAATGCAATGGGATATCGCCCCTCAAACAGCTTTTCCCTGTATCCGTCGCTGATGCTCTGCTCCAGGATTTTACTGTGAATATATCTTCCGTTCACAAAGAAAATCTGGTTTTTCCGGTTTGCCCGGGTCTCATCCGGGGATGAGATGTAGCCTTCCACCGTCAGTCCTTCCGGAGCCTCTTTGCGGAAATGAATCAGCTTTTTGGCCATGGCAGGATCGTAGATGGTTGCAATGGTTCCGAACATATCCCCCCTGCCCTGGGTGGAAAACAGCGTGTTTCCGTTATTGATCAGGCGAATCCGGATGGAGGGATATGCTAAAGCAATCTTTGAAACAAAATCGATGATCAGTCCGCTTTCTGCACTGTCCTTTTTGAGAAATTTCAGCCGGGCCGGTGTATTGAAAAAAAGATCCCGGACGATGATGGTGGTGCCCTCCGGACACCCCACGGACCCGGAGGACACTGTGATTCCCCCTGCAATTTCCGCAGAGGTCCCTGCCTCCTCCTGTGCAGTTTTCGTAATCAGCTCCACACGGGATACTGCCGATATACTGGCAAGGGCTTCCCCCCGAAAGCCGAGGGTTTCAATGGCGTCCAGATCCTTTATGTCCTGAAGCTTGCTGGTGGCATGACGGCGGAAGGCCAGCTCTGTTTCATCCGCCGGAATCCCGCATCCGTTGTCTGTAACCCGGATATAGGTCTTTCCTCCGTTTTGAATCTCCACCACGATGGAGGTGGCTCCCGCATCGATGGAGTTTTCCACCAGCTCCTTTACAATAGAAAGAGGCCGGTCCACCACTTCTCCGGCTGCGATCTTATCTGCCATCTGTTTCGGCAGCTCATGGATTTTTCTTCTCTCCAAAACCTTGTCTGTCATCTATATCTCCTCCACTGCCTTCTTAAGATCTTCAATCACTGCAATGGCCCCGGACGGCGTAAGGGACATGATATCCAGCTCCTTCAGCTTCTTCAGCACAGGGTGCTGGGCAAAGGTCAGAAAAGAAAGCTGCTGCTCCTGCACATTTTCAGGGGTTCCGATTCCTTCGTTCTCTTCCTTTTCCTGCTGACAGGAAGCCTGGTCTTTATGGCGGTCAGAAATTCCCGAGCCCTCTCCGGATTCCAGCTGCTGCAGCTTTTCCTGCGCCCGTTTCAGCAGAGACGCCGGAACCCCTGCGATCTTCGCCACGTGAATCCCGTAGCTTCTGCTGGCGCTTCCCGGCACAATCCGGTGAAGAAAGACCACATCTCCGTCATTTTCCCGGACGGAAACGTTGAAATTTTTCAGTCCCGGGATGGTATCCTCAAGGACCGTAAGCTCGTGATAATGGGTTGCAAACAGAGTCCGGACATGGTGCTCCCTGCTGCACAGGTGCTCCACCGCCGCCCAGGCGATAGAAAGCCCGTCGTAGGTGCTGGTTCCCCGTCCGATTTCATCAAGAATCACCAGACTGCGCTCGGTGGCTGTATTGAGAATATACGCCAGCTCGCTCATTTCTACAAAAAATGTACTCTGCCCCTGGGTCAGATTGTCCGAAGCTCCGATTCTCGTATAAACACGGTCTACCGTCCCTATGACTGCCTGCCTGGCAGGCACAAAGCAGCCCATCTGGGCCATGAGCACGATGAGGGCCGTCTGCCGCATATAGGTGGATTTTCCGGCCATATTTGGTCCTGTAATCAGCAGAAGGCTCTGTTCATTTCTGTCCACATAAGTGTCATTTGATACAAACCCTCCGGATTCCACAGACTGTTCGATGACCGGGTGGCGGCCTTCTGTAATGTGAATCACATCGCCGTCATCCACCTGGGGCTTTGTATAACCGTTGCGGCTGCTGACTTCTGCAAAGGAAGCAAGGACATCCAGCTCCGCTACAGCCTCAGCAGTATTCTGGATTTCCCTTGTAAAGCCCTTCAGGTATTCCCGGATCTCTGTAAACAGCTCATACTCTAAGGAATTGATTCTTGATTCGGCGTTGAGCACGATGGATTCCATTTCCTTCAGCTCCGGGGTAATGTAACGCTCACTGTTCACAAGGGTCTGCTTTCGCATATAATCTTCCGGTACACTTTCGCTGCTCTTTTTGCTGACCTCGATATAGTATCCGAAGACCTTGTTAAAGCCCACCTTCAGAGTTTTGATTCCGGTACGCTCCTTTTCTCTTGCTTCCAGGCCCATGATCCATTCGATGCTTCCGCTTGCGGCCTGCTTGATCTGATCCAGCTTGGGGGAATACCCCTCTTTGATCAGCCCCCCTTCCTTTATGGTCAGAGGAGGCTCCTCCTGAATCGCTTCATCGATTCTGCGGTACACTTCTTCAAGGCTGCTGATCCTGCCGCCCATCTGCTGAAGAAGGGCATCGCCGGACGCCAGCAGCTCCTGCCGGATTTCCGGAAGTACTGCAGTGGAATTGCGCAGTGCAAGGAGATCTCTGCCGTTGGCGTTGCCGCTGGCAACCCGGCCGCTGAGCCGTTCCAGATCGTAAACACCTTTCAGTGCCTCCCGGAGATTGTTTCGCAAAATAATATCCGACTGCATGAGATCTACTGCATTGAGGCGGAGATTGATACCTTCCGAAGTATTGAGAGGTTCCCGGATCCATTTTTTCAGCATTCTGGAGCCCAGGGCCGTACAGGTCAGGTCCAGCACCCCCAGAAGGGATCCCTGAACCTTCTTTTCAAACAGGGTTTCCGTAAGCTCCAGATTGCGGATGGCAGTTTTGTCCAGAATCATATGATCTGCGTGGTCGGAAATCCGGACTCTCGTAAGCTGTTCCAGACTCTGCTTCTGGGTTTCTGTCAGATACTGAAGGAGAACGCCGAGGGCGATCACCATGGGAGAATCCTCTGAAAATCCCAGACCGCTGACGGAGTGAACAGAAAAATGTCTGCACACCGCATTTTCGGCATTTCGCTTCTCATAATATGAATCATTAAGAACGGAAATATAGGCACTGGTCAGGGAGCGGAGGGACTGATCCAGCTCACTGCCTTTCATGCACTCCTGAAGCACAGCCTCCCGGACATTGATCTTGACCAGCTCATTGAGAATCTCTCCTGCGGCATCCGTTCCGGTGTATTCGGAAGCAACCAGCTCTCCGGTGGAAATATCGCAGTATACCATTGCGCTGCGTTCCCCGCCGCAATATACAGCAGCAAGGTAGTTGTTTTCTGCTTCCTTGAGCATGGTCTGTCCCACGATGGTACCCGGAGTCACAATCCGGATGACTTCTCTGCGGACAATGCCCTTTGCAGCTGCCGGATCCTCGGTCTGTTCGCAGATGGCTACCTTAAATCCTTTTTCAATGAGCTTGTGAATATATGTATCTGCCGCATGATACGGAACACCGCACATGGGCGCCCGCTCTTCCAGTCCGCAGCTCTTTCCGGTCAGCGTCACTTCCATGGCTTTGGAGGCTACAATGGCATCCTCAAAAAACATTTCATAAAAGTCGCCCAGACGGAAAAACAGGATACAGTCCTGATACTGTTCCTTGATTTCCATGTACTGCTGCATCATTGGAGTTAGTTTACCCATTTTTCTTCCCCATATCTTGAATCTGAAACCGTTAAAAATGTTTCAATAAACCTCAAAAAGGTTGCCCCACATGGAGCAGCCTTTCTGAATTACCGGTAATTTGATTGTTCTTATATTACTCTTCGTCTTCCAGCTCACAGGATTCGTGATCGTCTTCTACCGCATTCGGATCGTAATCCTTCAGGCCTTCAAATTCCAGTCCGTTCTTCTGGGCATAGTCATAAATGGCTGCCTTGATGGACTGCTCTGACAGAATGGAACAGTGAATCTTAACAGAAGGAAGACCTCCCAGCTCACGGAGCACATCGTCATTCGTCACCTTCAGGGCCTCTTCGCAGGTCTTTCCGATAATCATGTCCGTAGCAACACTGGAGGATGCAATGGCGGAGCCGCAGCCGTAGGTCTTGAACTTTGCATCTGTGATTACGCCGTTTTCATCCACCTTAATGGACATCTGCATCATATCGCCGCAGACAGGACTTCCGAAGGTGCCGATGCCGGAGGCATCTTCAATTTCTCCCACATTGTGGGGATTCATGAAATGATCAATTACTGTATCGTTATACATTGCCATAGTTTTTTACCAGCCTTTCTCTTTTGAAATAGAGGAAATACCTCTGAGTTTTTCGATTACTTCTTTGATTCTGTCAACCGTATAGTCAACATCCTCCATGGTGGTCGGATCACCGAAGGTGAACCGGATGGAACCGTGAATCAGTTCTACAGGGATGCCCAGTGCTGTCAGCACATGAGACGGCTGCAGGGATCTGGATGAACATGCAGACCCGGAAGAACAGCTGATTCCGGCAAAATCGAGGTAAAGGAGAATGGATTCTCCTTCTACATATTCAAATGTGATATTGGCATTTCCGGGATGACGGTGCTCTCTGCTGCCGTTGTAATATGTGTCCGGAACTTCTGCAAGGACCCGCTGCACGAAATGGTCACGAAGCTCGCTGACATGGGCAACATGGGCATCAAAATTTTCCTTTGCCAGCTCCGCAGCTTTGCCGAAGCCTATGATACCCGGAACATTTTCTGTGCCGGCTCTCTTTTTTCTCTCCTGGGCTCCGCCGTGAATATATGTGGGGAGATTGACCCCTGTGCGGATAAACATGGCTCCGATGCCCTTCGGTCCG
>JBJFFZ010000088.1:1829-12564 GCA_051892195.1 Anaerovoracaceae bacterium | reverse complement strand
TTTTTGTGCGGCCAGAGGCCGCGCCGGACAGACAAAGCCCCGAAGCAGTTTTTTATAATCTGCCCCGGGGCTTTCGTTTTATTCAATCGATTTCATTTTTATTAATATTAAAGTGAATTACAGAACCGCATGATGATGGTTGCTGCTTCTGCCCTTGTGGCGCTGCCCTTCGGATCCAGTCTTGTGCCGGTCTTTCCGGACAGGAGGCCGCTGTTGCAGGCCCAGCATACGGCATCCTTTGCGTACGGTGAAATGCTGTTTCTGTCGGAGAATGTGCGGATGCTGTAGTCACCGGTGTTTGTCACATTGCCGCCTTTGTACTGGGCGTAGCGGTACATGATGGCTGCCAGCTGTTCTCTGGTTACGGATCCGTTCGGATTGAACTGGGTGCCGGAGATGCCTGCGGCAATGCCGTAATTGGAGGCCCAGTTTACAGATCTTGCGTACCAGCTGGTGCTGTATACATCGTAAAAGCGGGAGGACGTGGAGGCGGACGGCGCTCCGTCGTACTGGTAGAGCATATACACGATGTCCGCCCGGGATGCATTGACATTCGGACTCATGGTATTGTTGGAGGTCCGGTTCATCATGCCCCGCTCAGTTACAAATTTCATAGCCTGATAATACCAGTCCCCTGCATTGACATCTGCGAAGGTGGACGGAGTCATGGTGATGCCGCCGTCATTGACCATGCCGTACTGACCGCTGTTGACAAAGTTTGCCTCTGTGAAAACCGCCTGGATGGTATGGTCGTCATCAATGTCTTCAAAGGTGTATTTTGAAACAGTTCCCACACTCTTTCCGTCCACCAGAACATCGCTGATGCGGTAGCCGCTGTAGGCAGAAATTGTTACAGTCAGGTCGTCCCCTGCATCCACCGTCTTTGTTCCGATGCTGACCGTTCCGCCGGTGCCGGCGGTTCCCCGGATGGTGTATTCACTGCTTCCCTTTGCAAAGACTGCCCGGATGGTGTGATCTTTTCTGATGTTTGTAAAGGTGTAGGAGCTTGTCACAGTTACACTGGAGCCGTCCACATAAAGCCTGCTGATCTTGTAGCCGCTGTCCGGCCGGATCTTTACGGTGAGATCGTCCCCCTTTTCCACCACCTCTTCATCGATGCTGAGGGTCCCGTGGTCCGTTTCAATGCCGGTGATGGTATAACGGGTGCCGCCCCGTTCAAACACCACGTAAACCTCGGAGTCCTCGGTCACAGTAAACGAATAGCTGTCGGAATAGGACCGGAACACGCCATTTACATAAACCGCCTTGACCCGGTATCCGGAATCAGGATCTGCATAGACGGTCACTCTCGTGCCCGACGCCACTTCCCCGGAATGGCTGAGGCTGAAGCTGCCGTTGCTGGTGCCGGCCTTTGTCACATGATACAGCTGCGGAACAGCGGAAAACTCTGCGTAGACCTTCGTCTCAGCGGTGCAGCTCAGTACAACTGCGCTGGACGCGTATCCGGACGGCGTCTTATCTGCAGTACTTCCCCCGGAGGTCACTGTAAGCTTTGAAATATAATACCCGCTGTCCGGCGTCACCGTTACAGAAACAGATTCCCCGGAAACTGCGTCTTTATAGCTCGGGGACACGGAACCATGTCCGCTTCCGGCCCCAACCTCTCCCGTGACAGTAAATCTCGGCAGGACCTTCGTCTCGCTGCATTCTGCAGTCAGAAGCCATGTGCCGGTGAGCCCCTCTTCCGTCCAGTATTCCTTTACGTTCTGTCCCGCTGCGCGGATCAGCTCCTCCAGCTTCAGGGTGTAGCAGTTATATCCGCCTTCGGTCTCCGCCTTTGCATACTGCTTCAGGGTTTCCAGACTCAGAGTTGCTGCAGTCTGAGAAGCACGATCCTCTCCGTACTTCAGAATCACGTGAACCAGAGGATAATCCGAAGGCGAAAGCTCTGTAATACGGATGGCAAGAGCATCTCCCAGCCGGTAGTCGATCCCCCGCTCCTGACCGTTTTCTGCGGTCACGCCGGCAGGAGAGCTTACGGCAGCCCCGGAGGATGCCGGCGGAAATTCACTGTTGTTCTTCAGCAGCTCGATCCTGCTGTGGGCACTTGCATTTAATGTAAATGTATAATCTTTCTTCTCAAAGCACGCCGCCAGGGTCAGGAATTTTCCGAACTCCCCGGAATCGTAGACCAGATCCGTCAGATCCTCTTCAGCGGAAATGTCGGAACCGGACAGAGCTCCCCCCGTAACCGTCCTCCAGCCGGTAAACGCATATCCGTGCTGAGGCTTTGCTGTAATTCCAAGGGACCCAGGAACTGCCTGTCCGTCTGTGACGGTGACTTCGCTTCCTGTTTTGCTGCTTACGACTCCCCCCGTAGTGGAATTCAGAATATAGCTGCCGTCTCCTGCAGCCTCATCCTTTGTGGCGGCAATAAGGGTAATGGTATATTTCGGCGTCCACACCGGGTACAGGTAAATCGTCCGGTCTGCCGGAGCGCCCGGCGCTCCCCCCTGAGCCGCAAAGATTTCTGCTGCAGCGGCTCCCGTAATCTTTGCCTTTCCGTCAGCAGTATAGACCAGGGCACCGCCTGTGGCGGTGGTCCATCCGGTCAGCGTATACCCGCTGTATTCCATTCCTCCTGCAGGAATCAATACCCCCTGGCTGCTTCCTGAGATTGCGGGCATGGAAATGGTGCATGCCGGTGCCCCTTCCCCAGCTTCCGGCGCTGCAGGCACAAAGTTTATCCGGTAGCTGTTGCCGGCCCAGGTGTCATAAAGCTTCACATCCACAATGCCGTCCCGGATCACCGGACTGGTGAGCTTCCCGTAGATGGCTGAGGCAGATACTGCGTCACCTGCCTTGCGGAACAGGACGTCTTCGGAGGTTCCGTTGGTCTTTAAGGACCAGCCCAGGAACTCCGAGCAGTCGCAGGACAGGGAATAATTCATGGCAGGCAGCGTGACCTGCGACCCATAGGCAAAGGTTCCGGCATCTGCGGACCAGCTGCCCTGATAACCGGTATGATTGACAGCCAGCGTGATCTTCAGCTGCAGGGGCTTCACCACTGCGTACAGGGTGATTTCATCGTTTTCCCCCACAATGTCATACCCGAAGGATTCGTTTCTGCCTCCGTGATATACGGGATCATCGTCGGAGACCATGGCGGAAGGGTCCAGGGTCCATCCGGAAAATACATATCCGGTCTGTACCGTATAGCTGGTTCCCAGATTCGGCATGGTAACCAGTTCGTCCAGATGTACGCCGCTCCGGTCTGCAGGCTGCTGACCGCTGATGTAGTTCACATCTCCATACGCCAGCTTATAATGAATCGTAAAGGTTTTCGGGTCTTCTTCTGCATAGGCCGATTTTGCTCCCAGGGGTCCGAAAGGCAGAGAGACTGCCATCATAAAGGCCATCACCATGGCCAGCGCCCTTCCTGCGCTGCGGCTGTTTCTTCCGATCTCTGCACCGGCGCTCATAGCCGTGCCCCGGACATCTGTCCCTTGCCAGCCGCGGGCGGCTGCCCTTCTGATATATTCCTGCTTCATATGTCTGCTCCTTTCGGTCCCGGATGTATTTTCGTAAATCATACAGGGATGTTATTCCCCGCCTGCATCATATTTCGGCCTGCGAGCCGGTGTTCATTAGGGTTTCCGGGGGATTTCCGGCAATATTACGGTTACATTTCTGTTACAGGAGTCCGGGTTAAGGAATTTTTTTCGAAAAAAAAAGCTGCCGCAGATGCGGCAGCAGTTTCTCTGAGTTTATTTTGTTAATGCTTCTGTAATCTGAGGTACGACCTGCTTCTTTCTTGATACAACGCCCTTCAGGTAGGTTCTGTCTGTTTCGGAGGAAGTGAATGCCTTGTCAACAACTGCCTGGGCACCCTCGCCTGCAAAGATCAGCTCGCTGGATTCGTCCAGAATGTCTGTAAGCAGGAGGAACAGCATATCCACTTCGTGTTCTGCAAATGTGCTGTCGATGTATTCCACCATGGTGCCTTTGAGCTCTGCCAGCTCATCTGCGTCCATCGATGTCACCTGACCCACACCGAAGGTCTTGTCTCCGGCAGAGAACTTCTTGAAGTCCAGGTATAAGATTTCCTTTGGAGTCTTTCCTGCCAGCTCGCTGCCTGCCTTGAACATTTCCTTTGCGTATGCCTGAACGTCCTCGATGCCTGCGATCTTTGCCAGTGCTTCTGCAGCGTCGATGTCCTTCTGGGTGCAGGTCGGAGAACGGAATGCAAGGGTATCGGAAAGAATTGCGGAGCACAGAACACCTGCAATCTGCTTTGCCGGAGTCAGCCCCTTTTCCTGATAATGCTTGTAAACGATCGTGGCTGTGCACCCTACCGGTACGTTTCTGAAGTAGATCGGGTCCGGTGTCTGAACATCGCCGATCTTGTGGTGGTCAAGGATTTCTTTGATGGTTGCTTCTGTCAGGCCGTCCACTGCCTGTGCCACTTCGTTGTGGTCAACAAGAATCAGTTCCTGTCCTGCAGCGTTTTCAAGCAGCTCCGGTGCTTCCAGCCCGAAACGGTCCAGAACAAACTGGGATTCCGGGTTGACTTTTCCGGCTCTGCGCGGAATATAAGTTTCGCCTGTAACCTCGGTCTTATATGCAGCATATCCGATTGCCGAACAGATAGAGTCGGAATCAGGATTCTTATGTCCGATTACGTAAGTCATGTGATTTCCTCCTGTAAATAGTCCTGTTTTTACTGTGATTTACTACAGTTATCTTACCACTGTTCCCTGCCCGGGTACAGAAAAAAATTGAAGGACAGGCCTTCTTTCCTTAATTTCCATTGTTCTCCGCAATGGCTGCAGAAGATGTGCCGGATGCCGACGGGATAGCATAAAGCGTGATATTTGCATATTTGCCGGATGCATCCGCAGTTTCCGACGTAAACGGATCCAGCCCCGCCGCATCGTTATAAAGCTCGTAGTTATAAAGCTGCCGGAAGCATCGGAAATCCGGAGTACAGTCTGCAGGAAGAACGTAGACGTTGGAAGTATCCCCCGCATCGGTCTTTTCAACAACGGTCACCGTTCTGGTTTCCGCAGGATTCACATAAGGCAGGGCAAAATCCACATCAGGCTCTGTCCCGTCGTAAACAACGGTTTCCTCGGAAAAGAGGTATTCCTTTCCGGACTGGCCCACATAATACATTTTCATGCGGCTCAGAAGCAGGGTTTTCTTATCCACCGTATAGACCGTCTTCACCTCTTCAATGGTGTCCCCCGACAGAGAATTCAGCGAGCTCAGGGTCTCTTCGCTGTACCGCTCCGATGCGTCCGAAAGGGTAGTGACAACGTAATTATACCCGCTCTTTTTCACAGACTTCAGCTTCTCCGAATCATCCGTCCGGATGGTAAAGGAGCTGGAGCGGAACTCATCGATGTAGGCGGAGGTCAGAGGGTAAAGAATCATATCCTGCTCATGATCGGAAAAATATTCAATATTATCCACAATACAGTAGCTGAAATTGTCGTCGGACTCCGGCTCCAGCGCATCGTGCCCCTCTGCCTGATACACAGCCTTGCCTTCCGAATCCTCTGAATAGCAGTACGAAGTCTGGAAGGTCACATTTTCATCCAGGTTTTCGTAGTAGGAAAAGTCCTCCAGAATGGAAGAATGAAGCTTCAGAATTTCAGATGTGGAATTTGCGGAACGAATGGAATCCAGATCGATGGAAGCCGAACTACCGCACCCCGTAAGAGCAGCCGCAGCCGCGGCTGAAACAGTCAGCAGCAGAATGCCGTTTCTTATCATTCGGTTTAATTTCATAGTGTTATGTCTCCTCAGTTTTTCGGTTTGTGACTTCGAAACCTTGTTAACCGTAAACAGTTTAGCATAAATTGGAAGACTGTACAAATCATGAGCGAATGAAAATTATGTGACAGCATTGTGAAGAAACGCTACCGCTCAAGCACAATGGTCACCGGTCCGTCGTTCACCAGCGCCACCTTCATGTCTGCGCCAAACACGCCCGTTTCCACGTGAATGCCGTGAGCCCGGAGAGCGTCGCAGAGGTATTCGTACAGGGGCTCGGACATTTCCGGCTTACCTGCCCCCAGGAAATTGGGGCGGTTGCCCTTTCTGCAGTCCGCATACAGGGTGAACTGGGAAATTGCAAGAATTTCGCCGCCTACATCCTTAAGAGACAGATTCATGCGCTCCTCCTCGTCCTCAAAGATCCGCATGTTTGCGATCTTCTGGGCGATCCAGTCCGCCTGCTCCTTTGTGTCCTCCGCTCCGATTCCGATGAGGATCATAAATCCCTTTCCGATCCTGCCTGTAACCTGTCCGTCAATGGTAACAGACGCCTCTGAAACTCTCTGAATCACTGTTTTCATCGTATTTTTCCCTTCTTATTTCAATAAATATGCAACGTTTTACTATTGTTTTTTCTGCAGCGCCGCACCCTGTCTCCGCTGCGCGATCCGGTTCCTGCCTTTGATGCGCGGAGCCATCTTCCCCGGTGCCGCCCGGAGCCGGTTTTCAGTTACCGGAACTTTTCCAGGGCAATGATGATTCTGCCCTTGCTGCTGGTTCCTTTTACCTCCCGGAAAACGGCCTTGCCCTTTCCCCGGAGCACCAGCTTGTCTCCCTCATGGACCTGCTTTTCCGGCCTGGAGGCCGTGGCTCCGTTTACAAATACGATGCCTGCAGAAATGGCTTCCAGGGCTTTTCCCCGGGACAGGCCGAAGGCCGCTCCCAGCACATTGTCCAGCCGCAGGGAGGAAACGCTTTCGGTCACCTCCGTCCGGTGCATTTCCGGTACCTGAAGCTCAGAAACAGGAATTTCTTCAAACTCCAGCCGGGCTCTGCCGGCCTTGTCCATGTTCATACGAATAAAATCCCCCATCTCCTTCAGCACGATGAGGTCCGCGCCGTCCCGGCGCACCAGAATGTCTCCGGTGCTCTCTCTGCGGATTCCAAGACCCATCAGTGCCCCGAGATAATCCCGGTGCGTCAGCTGGGGAGCTCCTTTTTTCAGGGTGACCCGCAGCACTGTCAGTGGATTTTCCTCCGGTTCCTTTTCAAAATATTCGGAAACCGGGTCCTCAATGTACTCTGGTAAAAATACGGCGATGACCCGCTCTGCATCGGGGTAACCGCCGTAAAATCCGCTGCGGACGCCGGGGCTGCCCCCGGCCCGGATGACTTTTTCCGCCAGGCTCCGCCCGTGGGGGTCCAAAAAAGCGCTGGTGGTGATCATATACCGGTCACTGCACCGGCGGATTCTGTCCTGAATCCGGGCCTCCAGGAGTCTGTCTTCTTTTTCTGTCATAGGTTTTTCCTTCTATTATGGTTGCTGAGCAGCGGGCGGCCGGGGCCGCCGGCAGGGCTATTTCCCTTTTTTCTTCTTTTTATTTTTGTCTTTGCCCTTGCTCTTTTCTTTGTCTTTTCCCCCTGCCTTTTTGCTGTCGGCAGAGCCGTCGTCCTTTTTGGAGCCTTTCTTTCTGCTCTTTTTTCCTTTTTTTCCGGCATCCTGGGAGTCCGGATTCTTTTCATCTGCTTCTTTTCCTGCAGGCTCAATGATTTCGCCCGTGTCGTCACTCTTCTTTTTGCCGTCCAGAATCGGAACCCACACAGGTGCAGGCACATCGCCCTCCGGTTCTTCGTTTTCAAAGAGCATGACGCGGATCATCTTCATCCAGCGCCGCAGCCGGGCAAAGAACCGCAGGATTCTGCCCTTTTTTGCATCCTCGTCCCAGGCGTCCTCGCGAAATTCGTCTGCGATGCTGTCGGGCATGGTGCCGGTCATTTCAAAGTCTGCCTTTGGCATAGGCATCAGGTGGTAGAGCATGTGCAAAAGCACATCGGCCAGTTCGATGACCCGCTCGGCGTCCAGAGACTGGAAAAACGGATAGCGTTTTTTTGAGCCCTGCTGCATAAAGCTGATGGAGGACCAGTCCCGCTTTGTGTATCCGAAATCCACGATCACCCTGGAAATCCTGCTCAGACGCACCTTGTACGGGATATAATCCCGCAGGTGGATATGGAGATATCTGTTTGTCAGGACGAAGCCGTACCGGGCGGTCATGCGCACGGTCTTGTCATACAGAAGGATGGGGAACTCGCCTTTTTCCAGCACGACGTACTCCCACCTTGCCTTTTCAAACTGCCGGTTGAAATTGCCGGAGCCGCTGTTTACAAAAACCGTCTCTCCTGTATTTATATTCCAGTCATAATCTGCAGTAATCTCTTTTATATACGATGCTTCTGCTGCAGGAACAGGACGTTCTGTAGACCGGGGCAGCTTTCGGAAATACAACGGTGTTCCGATGAGCCTGGTTACCTTGCTGTTTTTGAGAATTTTTTCGTTGACGGCTTCCATTGCCCGGATTGCTTCTTCCGACTCCTCATCCGATGCAGCTTCCTTTCGGGCAGCCTCGATCCCCTCGCGGATCTCCGCTCTGCTGCGCCGTTCTTTTTCAAGGATGTCTTCCTCTTCATCTGCCTCTGCAGACTGGTTTTCTACCTGTCCTGATCTGTTTTCCTCAGCCATGGGCAAACTCCTCTGTTATCCTGCTGTGTATTTCCCTTTCCCCGCTGCGTGCAGCCCCTTCTCCGGCTTCGGGGCGGCAGGGGCGCAGCTCCAAACATTTTATCTGAATCAGTATATCATTTTTTTGAACTTCCACCAATAGCGCAGTTGTTTTATACTGAAGATATACGTATTCCAATCACGATTTCAGAGTTATGTCACAAAGGAGGCAAAGTCATGAAAATCGCTGTTCTCGGCTGCGGAGCTGTAGGCTCCCTTTACGCAGCTCATTTTGCGCAGAATCCGGATCACCAGGTCCTCTGCGTGGTAAAATCACCGGATCATGCAGAGCGGATCCGCCGTTTTGGTATTTCTATTACAGACAGCAGCGGAGCTGTCCTGATCTCAGCTTCTCCGGAGGCTGTTTCCGACACTGCCGGACAGTCCCCGGCAGATCTTGTTCTTATTTCCGTAAAATCCCACACCACGGCAGAAGCCATGCAGGAGCATGCCGCCCTGTTCGGACCGGAAACCATCGCCCTGACCCTGCAGAACGGTTACGGAAACCACGAGGATATTCTTTCAAAGGTTCCTGCCGCACGAATCATCATGGGAACCACCGCCATGGGAGTGAATATTACGCCGGAGGGCAGAATTATTCAGGCGGGCAGCGGAAAAACGGTCATCGGCGCTTTAGACCCGGAATCTCCGGAAGCGGATGCACTGCTCTGCAGTGTCAATCAGCTTCTGACAGATGCCGGTTTTGAAACGGAAATCACAGAGGATGCGGCCGATGCAGTTCTCCGCAAGCTGCTGATCAACGTGGGAATCAACGCCGTATGCACGCTCACCGACCGGCAGAACCGGTTCATCGCAGAGGATCCGGCCATGAGAGACCGCTCCGGCAGGCTGGTGCGGGAAGCGGTGCAGGTGATCAATCAGGCCCTGGGACGCAGCTATGACGAAGAATCCACAGTGGAAAACGTGCTGTCGGTTGCACAAAAAACAGGTCAGAACGTCTGCTCCATGCTGCAGGACGCAAGAAACGGGCGTAAAACGGAAATCGAACGAATCAACGGCGCCGTGGTGCACCTTGCAGAAACGGCCGGCCTGCCGGCCCCGGAAAATACCAGGATTGTGAAGGAAATCCTGGAACGGTTTTAAATAACGCCTGCGGAGCAACCCGAAAAACCCAAAAAAGCAGGCCGCCGCATCGGAATGCGACAGCCTGCTTTTCATTTTTCTGGTTTTGTTTTGCTTTTTCTGTATATTTATTGTGTTTTATGCTGTATCACTGACCCGGAACCGCCCGCTTCCTAATACCCGATTTCCTGCAGAACCTCGTCCCACATGCAGTATCTGCACGCACCCGGACACTGCCTCGGATCGTGGTAAGGATTAAAATAGTTCGGACACACATTGTTGCTTTCTTTCGGAAGCCACGGGAACTGGGACAGCTTCTTCTCCAGCAGTACCTTCTCTTCGTCCGTTAAATCCTCATACCTCATTGATCTATGCCTCCGCTTTCAAATCACCCGATTTATTGATCGTCATCTCAGACTGTAACTTTCTTCTTATACATTACAATTATATGATTCTGTCCGATATTTCGTCAATACTATTATTGCTAATTATAATATTAACAAACTCGTTCGTACAACGATTGTCTGCATTGCCGGGCAGGCCGCCTGCCCGATTCACTGCCCCGTATTTCCCGGGCCAAAAGCGCCCGGGCATGTTCCGGCGGGGCTCCGCCGGGCAAAGTAAAACGGACCGCCATGCGGTCCGTTTTGCCGTTTATGTCAAACAACCTAAGAATTTATGAGGACGAATAAATCGTTACCTGCGTTTCCAATCAGTCAAACTTGTTGACTGCCTTGATGTACTTTCCAAGTACACCGATATTTACAAAATAATAAGAAAATCGGTCTTTTTTCTTCACCTGCACCAGCTGCCCCTGCTGAAGCTTCTTAAGATGCTGTGAAATCGTTGCCTGGGAATAATCGAACTCCGCGACAATATCCTTGTTGCATACGAGCTGTCTCATAGCATTGCATTTCATAATAAACCGGAAAATCCTGATTCTGGCAGGATGCGCCAGCGCATCAGAAACATTTGCAATAAGCAGCACTTCTTCTTCCTGAAGATCGTCACTCTCTTTTCTGAGCCTCATATTCCTAAACCTCTTATATATCGTTTATTTCCTATTGACTATAGTATCACGATTTTATTTATTTGGCAATCACAATTTTTACAATTATGTTACAACCGCCC
>JBJFFZ010000088.1:0-1729 GCA_051892195.1 Anaerovoracaceae bacterium | reverse complement strand
ACATGGTTCCGGTGCGCGGGCGCACCGTCACTCGCTGCAGGAAATGAAATTAATATTCGTAATATTCGGTAGGAACCTCTACGCAATGAAGCTCGTCGTTGTAATCAAAGTTGCCCACAATGTAGTTGTAGTGCCCCTCTACAAACTCGTAGCCCTTTTCCAGAACAAATTTTACCGGAATCTGGATCTCATAGTCATCCAGTTCTCCTGTATCCAGCGCAGTCTGGAGATAGTTCCGCGGAATGATCATAATGACGTGACCTTCGTGTGAAAAATAGTAATGAAACGGCTTGAGTTCTTCCGGAAGTCCCGGGTACTCGTTGTCCAGAGTTCTTACCTGCATATCAAAAACGCTTTTTCTGACATTGAGACTTTCAAAACTGAAATCCATCATATCCTTGTAATCCATCTTATTTCCTCCTGTTACTAACTAAAATTATACAACAAACACGCCTGCTCCGCAAGGCGGGAACTGCGTTTCTGCTCCCCGGCCGGGCCGGGGCTCTTCAACTCCGCCAAACTCTGCCGTGAGCGCGGCCCGCAACTTTTTTACTTATGATATGCTTCATTGTGCATGATTTTAAATCCCCGGTAGATCTGCTCCAGCAGAATCACCCGCATCATCTGATGGGGAAAGGTCATGGGCGAAAAGGACAGCCGAAAATCCGCCCGCTGCAGAACCTCCTGCGACAGTCCCAGAGAACCTCCGATAATGAAGTCCACATTGCTCCTGCCTTCCACGCCCAGCTGCTCAATCTTTGCAGAAAGCTGCTCCGAGCTCAGCTGCTTTCCCCGGACATCCAGAGCAATCACATAACTGCCGCTGCCAAGCTGCTTCAGGATATTTTTTCCCTCTGCATCGATAACCTGCTGCTCCTCCGCCGGTGACGCACGATCCGGCAGCCGTTCCTCCTTCAGCTCCCGGATTTCAAACCCGCAGAACCGCCCCAGCCGCTTGGAATACTCCGCAACCGCATCCGACCAGTATTTTTCCTTCAGTTTTCCGATGCAGACCACCTGAATATTCATCTCTGTTCCTGCTCCTTCCGGCTCTGCCCGGTTTCCGCGGGGCCGGACTCCCGTCATCCCCGCTGCCCGGAACTGCACTTGCGCTCCGCCACCGGTTTCCGCACAAACACTCCAAAACTATATACCCATGTGCGCCGGCCAATTAATCACCAAATCATTTTCTTTCTTTGCCAATTCAGCTGCGCCGCAATCCGCAACTCCTGCCGGCACATTTTTTTTACCATTATACCAATCCCGGCTCCGTTCAGCCACAGGAAAATGCGCATTCGCATGCGCATCATATGCAATTCCCCGGATTATCGCAGCGGCAGCCGCGGCTGCCGCGCAGGAGGCCCGCTGATCTATCTCATAAATTCCGAAATAATGGAAAAGAGGCAGTTGAAAAACAGCTGCCTCCGTGTTACACTTCAAATAAAGGTAATCGGATGTGACTCCGATGCCCGCACAAAGTTTTTATAGAAAAAGCATCCTTTTCTTTGGGGGTTAAGGGTGCTTATTTTTTTGCTTTTCCTCTCCGGCCGCTCCGCAGGCCGCCTTGTCCCGCCAGTAAATCACAATTCCCCACATTTGAATGAGCAATGTTTATTATTATCTTGTTTTCGATTTGAAACACATAGACTCCGCTTAAAAGGAAACGACATAAATTCTGGTAAAGAGATTTCGAATTCATAAAATAATCTGATCTTTCCTGATGATTCAG
>JBJFFZ010000087.1:0-3058 GCA_051892195.1 Anaerovoracaceae bacterium | reverse complement strand
AAATAGTTCTGCGATATCGTCAAGCTCGTAAAGGAGGAAGAACATGATTGACTTTGGGAAACCTACTCTGCCTTTGCCGATTATTACGGCAGGCAGGGACTGGTCATCATAAAAAAGCGGGACAGCATCACTATGGCTAATCCCGGCGGCTTCCGTATCGAAATCGATGCAGCAAAAAGCGGTGGTGTCTCTGACCCCCGTAACGGAACTATGCTGAAAATGTTCAACATGATTGATATCGGCGAGCGCGCCGGAAGTGGAATTCCGAATATATTCCGTGTCTGGCATGAGCAGGGGTGGAAAGAGCCAGTGATTGTGGAGCTCTCTGAGCCGGAGAGAACGATATTGACACTCAAATTTGAAAAAATTGGCGATAAAAAATCGGCAATAAAAATCGGCGATAAAAAATCGGCGATAAATATAAAAATGAAAGAGACAATAGTTTCTTACCTTACAGACCACGCCGAAGCAAAGACTTCGTCAATTGCAGAGTATATCGGTCTGAAGCCATCTCGTACACGAGACTATCTGAATGAACTGGTTTCAGAAGGAATTGTAATATCTGAAGGCGGCAACCGCAATAGAACTTATAGATTGAAATCTTAAGTCCGCCATACGGGACAATCACTAATGCTTGCTGAGCAACCCGAAGACAGGCGTGGTTTACGCACCGACCCCGGATTCAGTATTTGCATTCGCGGGCTCCGCGCCGCTGCAAAACATCTGCCCTTGACAAAGAAAACACCCCATGCAAAAATAAATCAGAGATTATTGACCTTCCAGACGGAGAAGAAGACTATGAAAATTTCAGTAAATACAAAGAAAATGGCGGTGATCGGGGATCCGATTGCGCATTCGCTGTCGCCGTTTATGCACAACCATATCATTGAAGCCAACGGCTATGACGCCGTTTATTTCCCGTTCCATGTAAAGCTGGAGGAAGCGGAGGAGTTCTGCAGGGCAGCAAAATTTATGGGTTTCTGCGGCTTTAACGCCACCATGCCCCACAAGCAGAACCTCCTGAACCTGGTGGATGAAATCGACCCGGAGGCTGCGGAGTACGGCGCCATCAACACCGTCAAGATCAGAGACGGAAAGCTCACCGGCTACAATACCGACGTCCGGGGACTCATGATGGCATTTAAGGACCGGGGCGTAACGCTGGAGGGCGCAGAGGTCATGATCATCGGCGCCGGGGGCGTGGCAGGAGCCCTGGTCAAAGGACTGGGCCGCGAATCCGTAAAGAAAGTCACCGTCATGAACCGGACCCTGGCCAAAGCCAGAGAAATCTGCGAAGGACTGGATTATGCCGAAGCAATGGAGCAGACCCCCGAAAACATGAGAGCAGCCGGAGCCCCGGCTGACGTCATTATCAACTGCACATCCCTGGGCATGGCGGAAACCGGCAGCGATTTTTCCGATCTATCGTTTTTAGACGATACAAAGGCCCTGCTGTGCGATCTCATCTACAACCCGTGGGAGACAAAGTTCCTGGCCTACGGCCGCAGCAGAGGACTTGACACCATGAACGGCATGTCCATGCTGATCTATCAGGGCCTGCTGGCATTTGAGATCTTTATGGATACAACCCTGGACTGCCGGACCGAGCACGAAAGACTGCTTTCGCTGTGCGAGGCGGAGCTGAAGAAAGGTTAAAACCGCTGATATAAAAGTCGAAAGCCGATAATGCAGGAGGCGAAGACTGCTGATGGTAAGGTAAAACCTGCTGACAGCAGGAAAAAAATTCACCGATATGAAATGCAAAAAGACTGATACAGGCCGTAAAACCCCTGGTTTTCAAGGAAAAAGCGGTGGAGAAATCCGGTATTTTTCCGGAATTGTTGTTCCTGAATAAATACAAAAAAATGCGTTGACAAAAAATCGTATTGTTGTATACTATTTCACAGATAGCAAAGGCGCTATGAATCATAGAAGATTCATGGCGCTTTTTTCTTTACCCCGCACCTTTGTGCCGGCAGAGCCGGCGGGATCAGGAACAGCGGCGGCAAACCGCGAAACGGCGGAAGTCCCGCGGAACATCTGCGGAGGCGTACGGGGCTCCGGAACCTGTAAATTCCGGATATATTCATCTGTTAACGTGGAATATGGAAAAAGAAGGAGAAAACAAAATGGAAAAGGTAAGCGAAGTATTTGGAAGCATGGTCTTTAACGACGCAGTCATGAAGGAACGTCTGCCGAAGGCAACCTACAAGGCACTGAAGGAATCCATCGAAACAAGCGCAGATCTGACTATGGATGTGGCAAATGTCATCGCCGCAGAAATGAAGAACTGGGCTATGGAAAAGGGCGCAACCCACTTTGCACACTGGTTCCAGCCACTGACCGGAATTACTGCTGAAAAGCACGATGCATTTATCAGCCCGGTAGGCGACGGTACCGTAATCATGGATTTCTCAGGCAAGGAGCTCATTAAGGGTGAGCCGGACGGATCCTCATTCCCATCCGGCGGTATCCGGGCAACCTTCGAAGCCAGAGGCTATACAAACTGGGACCCGACCTCCTATGCATTCATCAAGGAAAACACACTGTGCATTCCGACTGCGTTCTGCGCATACGGCGGCGAAGCGCTGGATGAAAAGACACCGCTGCTCCGTTCCATGGATGCAGTAAACAAGGAAGCCCTGAGAGTCCTGAAGCTTCTGGGCATGGACGACGTAAAGAAAGTAATCACTTCCGTAGGTCCGGAACAGGAATACTTCCTGGTGGACGAAGAGGTTGCAGCAGAAAGACCGGACCTCCTGTACTGCGGAAGAACCCTGTTCGGCGCAAAGCCTCCAAAGAGACAGGAACTGGACGACCACTACTTCGGCGCCATCAAGCCGAGAGTAAAGTCCTTCATGGAAGACCTGAACAGAGAGCTCTGGAAGCTGGGCATCCTCTCAAAGACAGAGCACAACGAAGTAGCTCCTGCACAGCATGAAATGGCTCCGATTTATACAGAAACAAACGTAGCGCTGGATCATAACCAGCTGACCATGGAAATCCTCAAGAAGGTGGCAAAGAAGCACGGTATGGTCTGCCTGCTTCACGAAAAGCC
>JBJFFZ010000086.1:0-3073 GCA_051892195.1 Anaerovoracaceae bacterium | reverse complement strand
GTCCGCCGGTGCTGCAGCAGGGGAAGCTGCTGGCGGACGGTTTCGGTCAGGTTCAGGTCGATGGCGGTGGAAAGGACGCCTTCGGTTTCGTCCAGGGTGTTCACCACGGCGCCCCAGGGATCTGTTATCAGACTGTGGCCCCAGGCGTGGTAGCTGCTGTCCGGCTCCAGGCAGGAGGAGGTGGCAGCCACAAAGCACTGGTTGAACATGGCCTGTGCCCGGAGGCACAGCTCCCAGTGTTTCGGTCCGGTGGTGGTGTTGAAGGCCGCAGGAATCAGAATCAGCTGCGCTCCCTTCAGGGCCATGAGCCGGCCCAGCTCCGGAAACCGCATGTCGTAGCAGATGCAAAGCCCGCAGCGGATGCCGTCCAGATCAAACACCGTCACCTGATTCCCGGCAGTCAGGGTGTCCGACTCCTTAAACCGCTGTCCTCCTTTGATGTCGATATCAAACAGATGCATTTTCCGGTGCTTTGCTGCCTGTCTGCCCTGAGGATCAAAGACATAGGCTGTGTTGTACACATTGCCCGTGGCAGGGTCAAACTCCGGCATGGTCCCCGCCTGAAGCCAGATTCCATGCTTTGCGGCAAGGCCGGAGCACATGTTCCAGACCTCCCCGCCTTCCGGCTGAGCGTACTTCGGGAAGTTTGCCGCCTCGTAAGGGCAGCAGAACATTTCCGGCAGCAGAATCAGCCGGCAGCCGGCTGCCGCAAGACTGCCGATTTTTTCGTCCAGATAAGCTGCAAGCTCCCGGGGCTCCGGGAGAACCCGCATCTGAATCTGTCCCACGGTCAGCAGGGTACGTTCACTATTCATCCATCATTCCTCCATCCTGATCAAACAGCCCGCTCCTGTCGAGCTTCGAAAAAGGAATCACCGGCTCCGGATGGTCCGGATGCTCTCTGAGAAATTTTTCCATCCACATCATGCTGTACCAGCGGCCGAACTTGTACCCGCACCTGTGAAAGGTTCCCACCTCCCGGTAGCCCATCCAGGCGTGAAACCGTGGACTGTCGGCAGTGAGATTGGGATCGTTTTCCGCAAGGGGCACTCCGATGCAGGCGTTGACATTGAGGATATTCTGGCAGTCCAGAACCCGCTCCAGCGCCCGGTAAAGCATGGTACCCACGCCCGTTCCTCTCTGGTCCTGCCGGACGTACACCGTCATTTCCACAGACCGGTCGTAGGCCGCCCGCTGCTTAAAGGGTCCTGCATATGCGTACCCCAGCAGCACCCCGTCCCGCTCCGCCGCAAGGTACGGATAGCGCTGCAGGGTCCCCCGGATCCGGGAACGGAATTCCTCCACCGTGGGAACCTCGTATTCAAAGGAAATGGCCGTTTCCCGCACATAAGGCGCGTAAATGGCCAGAAGCTCCTCCGCATCCTCCTCACGAACAATCCGAATCCGCACAGAAGAACCGGAAGCCCCGGCTTCCCCCTGCAGCTGCCCGGCTGCCTGCTTCACTTCCCCGGCAGCCGAACGTTCCTGCCCCGGCGCTCCGCCCCGGGGATTACCAGTGGTCAACAAAGAATCCTTCACGGCGCACCCCTACTCCGCCAGCACCTTCTTGATGGCGGCCAGCAGCTCGTCGTACTCCTCAAAGGCCGGCAGGTCCGGATTGTCCTTCTGGATCTGCTCCGTGCTCTTGAAGAGGAACCCTGCCTTGCTGGCCCGGATCATGCCCAGGTCGTTGTGGCTGTCCCCGCTGGCAATGGTCTCAAAGCCGATGGACTGCAGAGCCTTCACCGTGCTGTACTTGGACTTTTCCACCCGCATCTTGTATCCGGTAATGGACCCGTCCTCCGCCACCTCCAGGGTATTGCAGAAAATGGTCGGCATGCCCAGCTTCTTCATCAGAGGCCCTGCAAACTGCTCAAAGGTATCGCTGAGGATAATGGTCTGGCAGCAGGAGCGCAGCTCGTCCAGAAACTCCTTTGCCCCAGGCATAGGGTCGATGGTGGCAATGGTCTCCTGAATCTCCTTCAGACCCAGACCGTGCTCCTTCAAAATCGCCAGACGGTACTCCATCAGCTTGTCATAATCCGGCTCGTCCCGGGTGGTGCGCTTCAGCTCCGGAATCCCTGTAGCCTCTGCAAAAGCAATCCAGATCTCCGGTACCAGAACCCCTTCCATATCAAGACATGTAATATACATCGCAAAATACCTCCCATAAATGTTTGTACTTCACAGTATTATACTATATCCCGGGGCGGAAGAACATATTTTTCTACAGTCAGCCCTTCACTTACAGGCAGGCCTTCACTGCATTTTCAAAGATATCCAGCCCTGCCGCAAGCTGCTCGTCGGTCATTACCAGCGGCGCCAGGAACCGGATGACATTGCCGTAGGTGCCTGCCCCCTCCACCATCAGTCCGTGCTGCGCGCACTCCTGAATCACCGCAGAGGTGAATTCCGGTGCAGGCTCCTTTGTTACAGGATCCTTTACAAACTCGATGCCGATCATGCCACCAAGGCCCCGGACATCGCCGATCACCGGGTATTTCTCCTGCATCTTCTTATAGCGGGCAGTGACCTGCTCTCCGATTGCAAGAGACCGGCCTGCAAGATCGTCCCGTTCCATGATTTCAATGGTCTTTAAGGCTGCAGCGCAGGCCAGAGCATTTCCGCAGAAGGTGCCTCCGATGGTTCCCGGGGCCACCGCATCCATGATCTCGTCTCTGGCGATGATGGCGGACAGAGGAACTCCCGCAGCGATGGATTTTGCCGTAGCGATAATATCCGGCTGCACCCCGGCTTCCTTCCAGTACTCTGTTGCAAACATGCGGCCCGTCCGGCAGAAGCCCGTCTGCACCTCATCAGCGATGAGCAGGATACCCTTTTCGTCGCAGAGGGTTCTCAGGGCCTTTACCCATTCGATCGGTGCCGGGATAAAGCCGCCCTCGCCCTGCAGCGGTTCCACTACAACAGCCGCAATGGTGTCTGCAGCGCTGCACTGCTCAAAGACATCCGCAATAGACTGCATGTAGTAGTCCAGCGCAGCCTCCTGGGGCATCCCTGCCGGATTTCTGTAATAATACGGGAACTTTGCCCGGAACACCCCGCCCGGCAGAGG
>JBJFFZ010000085.1:7778-12935 GCA_051892195.1 Anaerovoracaceae bacterium | reverse complement strand
ACCTGCGGTCTGCCGGTTGTGTTTTTTCCGGTATTGATGTACAATAAATTAGTTATACACCTGATTATTATTTATACGGAGGAATGATTGATATATGGAGAAAAATCTTTCAAAGACATACGATCCTAAGGAGTTTGAATCCAGGATCTATCAGGAATGGGAGGAAAACGGATCCTTCCGTCCCAGCAGTGACCATTCGAAGAAACCGTTTACCATCGTGATGCCGCCGCCAAATATTACAGGCAAGCTGCACATGGGCCATGCCCTGGACCAGACCCTGCAGGATGTGCTGATCCGCTTCAGAAGAATGCAGGGCTACAATGCCCTGTGGATTCCGGGCAGCGACCACGCCAGCATTGCAACGGAAGTAAAGGTTGTGGAAAAGATCCGCAAGGAGGAAGGGCTGGAAAAGGAAGACCTGGGCCGGGAAAAGTTCCTGGAAAGAGTCTGGGAATGGAAGGAAGAGTACGGCGGAACCATTACAAAGCAGATCCGCAAGCTGGGAAACTCCTGCGACTGGGAGCACGAGCGCTTTACCATGGACGAGGGCTGCAGCAGAGCCGTTGTAAAGACCTTCGTCAATTTGTATAAAAAGGGCCTGATCTACAGAGGCAACCGCCTCATCAACTGGTGCCCGCAGTGTAAGACCTCCCTGTCTGACGCAGAGGTTGAGCACGAAGACCGCAATGCAAAGTATTATTACTTCCGCTATCCGGCAGCAGACGGAGGCGAGGGCATTACCGTTGCCACCTCCCGTCCGGAGACCATGTTCGGCGACTGCGCAGTGGCCGTTCATCCGGAGGACGAACGGTATAAGGATCTCATCGGAACAAAGGTCATCGTTCCGGTGGTTGGAAGAGAGGTTCCGATCATCGCAGACCCGTATCCGGATCCGGAAAAGGGTACCGGTGCAGTTAAGATTACACCGGCCCACGACCCCAACGACTTTGAGGTAGGGGAGCGCCACGACCTGCCGAAGTGGTCCTGTCTCAATGAGGATGCCACCATGAACGAAATGGCAGGCAAGTATGAGGGCATGGACCGCTTTGAATGCAGAAAGGCCCTCGTAAAGGAAATCGAAGAAGCGGGACTTCTCGTAAAGATTGAGGACAAGGTGATTCCGGTAGGGGAATGCTACCGCTGCCATACCACCGTGGAACCTATGATTTCCGATCAGTGGTTTGTTGCCATGGATGAACTGGCAAAGCCTGCCATCGAAGCAGCGAAGAACGGGGATCTGATCCACGTTCCGGACCGTTTTGAAAAGATCTACCTCCACTGGCTGGAAAATATCCGTGACTGGTGTATTTCCAGACAGCTGTGGTGGGGCCACCGGATTCCGGCGTACTACTGCCCGGAATGCGGCGAAATGGTAGTAGCCGAAGAAGCCCCGGACAAGTGCCCGAAGTGCGGGTGCACCACCATGAACCAGGACGAGGATGTACTGGATACATGGTTCAGCTCCGCCCTGTGGCCGTTCTCAACCCTGGGCTGGCCGGACAAGACCGAGGATCTGGAATACTTCTATCCGACGGACGTGCTGGTTACCGGTTACGACATTATCTTCTTCTGGGTTATCCGCATGGTATTCTCAGGCATCGAAGCCATGGGAGAACTGCCGTTTAAGCACGTTTACGTTCACGGCCTGGTAAGAGACGCCCAGGGAAGAAAGATGAGCAAGTCCCTCGGAAACGGCATCGACCCTCTGGAAATCATCGACCAGTACGGCGCAGATGCTCTGCGGTTCATGCTTATGAACGGCATCACCCCGGGCAACGATATGCGCTTTGTTACAGAAAAGCTGGATTCTGCGAGAAACTTCGCCAACAAGCTGTGGAACGCATCCCGCTTTGTTATCATGAACCTCACGGATGAAAACGACGAGTTCTATCCCATGGCCGACGATGCAGACGGCAGCATTCTCACGAAGCTGAAGGATGAGGACAAGTGGATCCTCTCCACCGTAAACAGCGCCGCAGAGGAGATCACTGCCAACATGGAAAAGTTCGAGCTGGCCCTGGCTTCCCAGAAGATCTACGATCTTATCTGGAACAACTTCTGCGACTGGTACATCGAGCTGGTAAAGAGCAGACTTTACGGGGATGATGAAGAGGATAAGCAGACTGCAAGATACGTTCTTGTAAGAGTCCTGAAGGATCTTCTGAAGCTGCTCCATCCGTTCATGCCGTTTATCACAGAAGAAATCTGGGGCTTCCTGCCTCATACCGACGCAGAAAAGGATCCGGAAAATGAACAGGGCTATCTGATCCGTCAGAGCTGGCCGGTATACTCTTCCGAAATGAAGTTTGAGGAAGAAGAGGCAGTCATCGAAACAGCCATGGCAGCCATCCGCACCGTAAGAAACATCCGGGCCGAAGCCGAGGCAGCCCCTTCCAGAAAGGTAAGCGCAGCCATCCTTGCAGAGGGTGAAGCGGAGGACCGCCTGAAGAGAGCCGAACAGCACATCCGCTCCCAGGCAAATGTGGAAAGCATCCGCTTTGTCACAGACAAGAGCCAGCTTCCTGAGGAAGTCATGTCCGGCGTCATCAACGGAGCAGAAATCTTCATCAACATGGATGAGCTCATGGACTACAATGCAGAATACGAGCGTCTGGGCAAGGAAAAGAAAAAGCTGGAAAACGAGGTTGCCAGAGGGGAAAAGAAGCTGGGCAACGAAGGCTTTGTAGCAAAGGCTCCGGAAAATGTCATCGCCATGGAACGGGAAAAGCTGGAAAACTATAAAGCCAACCTGGCAAAAGTAAACGACCGTCTCGCTCTGGTAGCAAAGAAGCTGGGAAAGTAGAGCCCGGACAGTACCGGAAGGTATGAGAAAATGACCTACGAAGAAACACTGGAAAAAATCCATTCGTTTAATGTATTCGGATCCCGGCTGGGGCTTGCGCGCATGAAGAAGCTCCTGTCCCTTCTGGGCAATCCTCAGGAAGACCTGCGCATCATCCACGTGGCAGGGACCAACGGCAAGGGGTCCGTATGCCGCTTTCTGTACACGGTGCTCACCGAGGCAGGCTACCGGACCGGGGCATATTTTTCCCCGTACCTGCAGCGCTTTACCGAGCGCATCGAATGCGGGGGACAGGAAATCTCTCAGGAAGCCCTGACCGCCTGCGCAGCCCGGGCATTTCAGGCTGTGGAAAAGATGATGCAGGAGGGCTTTGAGTCCCCGACGGAATTTGAACTGGTGACTGCCGTGGGGCTGCTGTATTTTCAGCAGCAGAAGGCGGATTTTGTGATCCTTGAAGTGGGACTCGGAGGCAGAGGGGATTCCACCAATATCTGTCCCCGCCCGGAAGCAACGGCCATCACATCCATTTCCCGGGATCACATGGACCGGCTGGGAGACACCCTGGAGGAAATCGCCTGGGACAAGGCGGGCATCCTGAAAAAAGGAGCGCCGGCCATGGTCTTTGTGGAGGACCCCGGAGCCTTTGGCGTCATCCGCAAAGAAGCAGAAGCTGTGGGAGCAATCCTGACGGACCTTACCCGGTCCGAAATCACCGTCCACGAATCCGGACCTCATGGAACCTGCTTTTCCGTGACCCTGCCGCCCGCGGCAGAACAGGAGCGGGGCCGCACCTTTGAGAAGGTGCGGATCTCCATGGCAGGCAGACATCAGGTAAACAACGCCGTCTGCGCCCTTTCCCTTGCAGCAGTGCTGCAGGAGAGGGGCATCGCCATCTCTGAGGAAGCCGTTTACCGGGGCATGGAACGTGCAGTTCAGCCGGGGCGGTTTGAGATCCTTTCGGAAGACCCGACGGTGATTCTGGACGGCGCCCACAACATCGCCGGAGTTACGTCACTGACCGAATCGGTTCTGCAGTATTTCCCGGGAAAAAAGATCCTTCTTTGCACCGGCATGCTTGCAGACAAAGAATATACAAAAATGGCACAGAAGCTGGCGGAGCTGGGTGCAGATCTGATCACTGTCACCGTGCCGAATCCAAGGAGCCTGTCCGCATCTGCCCTGGCAGATGTGTTCCGGCAGCTTCCTCCTTATGCAGCGGGACGCTGCGGGATTACATCTGTGGATTCCTGGGAGGAGGCTGTGTCGCAGATGCAGCAGCGCAGCCGGGATTACGATGTGATTCTCTGGGCGGGGTCCCTGTACCTTATCGGAGGTGTCCGGGGAATCCTCACCGGAGAAGGAAAATAAAGGGGGAAGAAGCACATGGAATACAAGGGAAAGGTCCTTCTGTTCTACAATCCCCATGCGGGAAACGGCATGTTCACAAACAATCTGGACAAGATTATCAGCCGCTTTCAGGAGCATGGATATCTCGTCATGCCGGTGCGGGCATCCCAGGGGGCTGTGGATGTCAGCAGGGTCATCGGCGGACTGGACGATTCCTTCGTAAAGATCGTGGCGGCAGGGGGCGACGGCACCATCAACATCGTGGTCAACGCCATGATCGAAAACGACTGTTACCTTCCGCTGGCTGTGTTCCCGGCGGGAACGGCCAACGATTTTGCCCATCACTTTGAGATTCCCACGGATCTGGACGATATGATCGAGATCGCAGTGGGGGATTCCATGATTCCGGCGGACGTGGGAAAGTGCAACGACCGGTATTTTATCAACGTGGCTGCCATCGGCTCCGTCATCGACGTGAGCCAGAAGACCGATGCAAACCTGAAGAACGCCCTGGGGGTTTTAGCGTATTACCTGAAAGCCCTGACGGAGCTTCCTCAGCTTCATCCGGTGAAGGTCACCATCACCACCCCGGAGATGAAGTTTTCCGAGGATATCTTTTTTATGGTGGTCCTCAACGGCAGCTCTGCCGGAGGATTCCGGAAGCTGGGGGTGGAGTCCTCCATCAATGACGGAATGGTGGACGTAATCATGTTCCGCAACATGAAGCTGACAGACGCTCCGAAGGTGGCCCTGAAGGTGCTGCAGGGGCGCCACAACGAAGATGAAAATGTGATCTATTTCAAGACGAGCCAAATCCGGATTGAATCCGAAAAGGCCATCAGCACCGATATCGACGGAGAAACGGGCGAGCCCCTGCCCCTTGAGATCAGCCTCCTTCCGCGGCGGATACAGATCCACACCAGAGCACTGTAGACCAGCACAGGGGGCGCTGCAGACGAGGGGCAGAGCCTGCGAAAAAGGACTGCCGGAGGGGCGCCATGGAATGC
>JBJFFZ010000085.1:0-7678 GCA_051892195.1 Anaerovoracaceae bacterium | reverse complement strand
CGGGATCCGTCCCGGATCACCTCAGGCTGCCGCATCAGGCAAAATACGATGCGGCAGCCTTTTTGTTTTTGCAGGGGCCCAGGGCCCAGCAGGAGGCGGCCCGGGGCCGCCGTGATGCAGACAGGAAGCGGCGCAGCAGGGGGCGGCCGGGGCCGCCGTCCTGATGGAAGATTCGCGCAGTCTTTGTGTTTAATTGGGATTGGCAATCAGGGGTTGATGGAAAAGTTCAAATATGTTAGTATTTGTTTGAAAAACGATTAAAAAGACTGAATAATTTTGTAACTTTTTAATAATATATATTTTCTGTCAAATTAATAAAGCTTAATTTATTAATATATATTATTTATAGAGACGATATTGTTTATTAGAAAATATATGGAAAAAAGATATTCAGGTTGTATTTGCATGAAGCTGCAAGAGTGCAGGAGAACGAGGAGGATTTATGAAGCATCCGGATTATGAATATGATGAAATCGCAGACAAGGTGTTTTTTCCCATTTATGACAGGATCTCGGACCAGATTATCGAACGGTGCGGGATACGGGAAGGCAGAATGCTGGACATCGGCAGCGGGGGAGGACATCTGGGCTTTGCTGTTATGGAAAAAACGCAGCTGGAGGGGCATTTCGGCGACATTCAGCCGGCGGCTCTGGAGATTGCACAGGTTCGTGCAAAGGAACGGGGACTTGACCAGCGGGCATCCTTTTATGAGGTGGATGTCCATGAGATGCCCTTTGCAGACGGGTTTGCCGATCTGATTATCAGCAGAGGGTCTTATCTGTTCTGGAAGGATCAGGAGAAGGCTTTTCAGGAGATCTACAGGGTTCTGGCTCCGGGAGGAAAAACCTATATCGGCTCCGGACTGGGCAGCGCCGCCCAGCGGGAGGAGATCCACCGGAAGATGGACGAGCTGTACGGCGGCTGGGAGAGTCCGAAGAACAAGCCTAACAGCGCTCTGACTGTGGAAGAATATCATGCAATGTTTCAGCGCTTCGGCTGGGACTACGAGATCGTGGACGATGACGAGGGCTGCTGGTTCATCATAAAGAAGGAGCGCCCGTGATGCGGAAAAAAACGAGCTGTGTGCTCCTGCTCATGACTGCGTCTGCAGTGGCCATGTTTCTCATCTCCTTTTGCGTGGGACGGTATTCCATGGCGCCGGACGAGTTTCTGAAAACTCTGTTTTTCCATTTTTCAGATCCGTCCATGATCAGGGATCCCAATACCGAGACGGTGCTTTTTAATATCCGGCTGCCCCGGGTCCTTGCGGTGATCCTGTGCGGCAGCGGGCTGTCGGTGGCAGGAGCCGCCTATCAGGGCATGTTCAAGAACCCTCTGGTTTCCCCGGATATTCTGGGTGCCGCCGCAGGCTCCGGCTTCGGGGCGTCCATGGCGCTGCTTTTGGGCTTTTCCATGGGCATGGTGCAGTTCTGCTCCTTCTTTGGAGGGCTCATCGCCGTGTTTGTGGCAGTCAACATCAACCGGCGGGTGTTTTACGATCCCCTTCTGGGGCTGGTGCTGGGAGGCATGATGGTCAGCACGGTCTTTCAGTCCGGAATCTCCATGGTAAAGTTCCTGGCCGATGCGGATGACCTGCTTCCGTCCATTACCTTCTGGCTTATGGGAAGCTTTTCTTCCATCACAAAATATGATCTGAAGATCCTGGCTCCCCTGATTATCGCGGGCTGCATCATCATCCTGCTCATGGGAAGAAGGCTCAATATCATGTCCTTTGGGGAAGAGGAAGCCCGGACTCTGGGGGTCAACCCCCGCACCACCCGCATGGTGGTGATTTCGGCGGCTACCGTTATAACGGCTGCTTCCGTTTCCGTCTGCGGCCTCATCGGCTGGATCGGCCTGGTGGTGCCTCATTTCTGCAGAAGCCTGGTGGGACCCAATTTCCGGATTCTTCTGCCGGCCAGCGCAGTAACCGGCGCTACATACCTGCTTTTGGTGGATACCGTGGTGCGCACGGCCTGGAGCGTGGAGCTTCCTATCGGAGTCCTGACCTCCCTGCTTGGGGTGCCGGTATTCTTTGTAATATTCCGAAAAAATTCCGGAGGTAGAAACGAATGCTGAAAGTCCACGAATTACACGCCGGCTATGGCAGCGGCCCGGCCGCTGAAATCCTCAGGGGCATCAGCTTCGAGGTGGGAGACAGCACCTTTGCCTGTATTTTAGGGGCAAACGGCTGCGGCAAGACAACCATTCTGAAAAACATTCTCTGCCTCATGCGCCCTGCAAGCGGCAGCATCCTGTTCCGGGGGCAGAATGTTGCAAAGATGACAGACCGGGAGCGGGCAAAGAAAATCGCATATATTCCTCAGGCCCATACCCCGCCCTTTCCGTTTTCCGTAAAGGATGTGGTTCTCATGGGGCGCTATGCTCATATGAAGGGCATGTCAAAAGAATCTGCAGCGGACAATGAAGTGGCGGAGGAAATGCTTGCAGAGCTTGGAATCCAGGATCTGGCACACCGGACATACACAGAGCTGTCCGGAGGGCAGCGCCAGATGGTGATCATCGCCCGGGCTCTGGCTCAGGAGCCGGAGCTTCTTATCATGGACGAGCCTACCAACAATCTGGATTTCGGAAATCAGTACAAGGTTCTGGAAAAGGTTCACAGCCTTGCAAAAAAAAGAAATATGAGCGTACTGATGGTAACCCACTCGCCGGATCATGCATTTTACTGTGCAGATCAGGTGCTGGTGGTAAAAGACGGTCGCATTATTGCGGACGGGGATGCCGGATCGGTCATTACCGAACGCAGTATGGAAGACATATATCGTATTAACGTGGAAATCGCCAGTGTGGAGCTGAGATCCGGAATGGATTCTCTTGTCTGTGTGGCGGTTCCGCAGGAAAGGAGACATTTATAATGAAAATGAAAAAACTGGTTGCAGTGATCCTGGCAGTATTTATGATTGCCGGCATCATGACAGGCTGCGGCAGCAGCCAGAGCGGGTCGGCAGAGCCGTCGGCAGTGCAGAGCGGTCCGGTGACCTTTACGGATGACGCAGGCCGTGCAGTGGAGATTCCGGGCCCGGCAGATCTGGAAAAGGTTTATGTAACAAGTCCTATCGGATTTATTCAGATCTATACATTTGACCCTGAGATTCTGGCAGGTACGCCGATGAAGTTCTCAGAAGGGGAGCTGAAGTATCTTGATCCTATATGCGCCGAAATGGAAAATCTTGGCGGCATGCAGGTGGGCGCAGAGCTGAACAAGGAAGCCATCATGGGTTCCGGTGCGCAGATTATTTTCTCCATGAACACGGGAAAGATCACAGACACCACCATCAGCGATGCAGATGAGCTGCAGGAGCAGCTGGGAATTCCGGTGCTGGTGCTGGATGCAAACTTTGATGCCATGCCTGCATCCTACCGCCGTCTCGGCGAGATCTTCGGCATGGAGGATCGTGCAGAGGAACTGGCTGTTTACTGCGAAAACGTGCTGAAGGATGTGGAGGAAAAAATTTCCACTATCCCTGCAGAAGACCGGGTTTCTGTATACTATGCAGAAAATGAAGACGGTCTTGCCACAGAGCCTGCAGAGTCAGCCCATGCAGCAGTGCTCAACATGGCCGGGGCCGACAACGTGGCAAAGGTTGAGGCAAACGGAGGCGGCGGCCTGTCGCCGGTATCCATGGAACAGGTTCTTTCGTGGAATCCGGAAGTGATCATTTCCTGGGGCGAAGCAAGAGGCGGCGCTTACAATACCATCAAAACCGCACAGGAATGGTCCACCATTCAGGCAGTAAAGGACGGCAGAGTATACTCCATGCCGAACCAGCCGTTCAGCTGGATCGACAGACCGCCTTCAGTAAACCGCTATCTGGGTGTTCAGTGGGTGGCAAACCTGCTGTATCCGGACGTTTATGACATTGATATCAGACAGACAACAAAGGATTTCTACAAGATGTTCTATCATAAGGAACTCACAGACGACGAGGTCAGCGAAATTCTTGCAGGTGCTGTAGCTGAATAACAGAAAGTGAGATCGAGACCGTTATGTGGCGTATGTATGACGAACTGATCGCCGGGATTCCCGACGATATCATTGTGGATGACTGCATCCACGGAACTGTGTGGACATGGCTTTCGGCCGGACCGTACTGCGGTGTGGCCCTGACCGTAAAGATGGAATCCATGCCGAGGATGGCGGAAGCCTCCCCGGTGGGACGCAGCCTCCGGGAGGTGGCAGAGGGAGCAAAATCCTGGAATTTTCTGGAAGCCTCTGAAGGAATGGCCGCTATCAATGCCTGGTATAATACCGTGGAAAACATGAAAAAGCTCGGTGCCTCCGGCCCCGGACTGGATGACGGCAGAAAGGAGCTTGCAGCTGCAGATCTTCAGACAAGAAAAAAGAAGAATCCTTTCGATCATCCGGAAGAACTGAAGCCGGATGCGAAGGTGGCCGTCATCGGCCATTTTCCTCACATTGAAAAGAAGCTTGCGGACAAATGCAGGCTGTCGATTCTGGAACGGGATCCTTCAAAGGGGGATCTTCCGGACAGCGCCTGCGAGTATGTCCTGGGAGAGCAGGATTATGTGTTTATTACGGGTATGACCTTTATCAACAAGACCCTGCCGAGGCTTCTGCAGATCTGCGGAGAAACGTCCCGGGTGGCCATTGTCGGTCCGTCAGCAACCCTTTCCCCTTCCGTTTTCGCCTTTGGCGCAGACGAGCTTTCCGGGTTCTGCGTCACAGATCCAAAGCTTGCAAGGCGCCTGATCTGCGACGGAAAGCGGGATATCTTCCGCAGCGGGATTATGGTCTCTCTGGAAAGAACTGAATAAGAAAACCGGAATGCGGCGCTGCATAAGAATCGCATTTCAGACAGGAGCAGGGTGAAGCTTTTCAAATGAAGGCTTCACCCTTTTTAAAATGGAATCCTTCGTTTTCCTGTATATTTCCACCAATTATATGTTTACAAAAAAACGCCTTTGAGGTATAATTGTATACAATGACGCAAAATGTATATTGCGTATGTACGAATTCAATTTATAGGAGGAACCATTGTTGATATGGGTAAGACGTTAGCATATAAGATTCTGGAACAGCACCTGGTTGAGGGCAGTATGATTCCGGGGGAAGAAATCAAAATCAAAATCGATCAGACACTGACCCAGGATTCTACCGGCACCATGGTGTATCTCCAGCTGGAGGCTATGGATGTGGATAAGATCCAGACAGAGCTGTCCGTTGCATACATCGACCACAATACACTGCAGACAGGCTTTGAAAACGCCGATGACCACGAGTTCATCAAGAGCGTTGCAAAGCGCCACGGCGTTCTGTTCTCAAAGCCGGGCAACGGCATCTGCCATCAGCTTCACATTGAGAATTTCGGTATTCCGGGAAAAACCCTGCTGGGCTCTGACAGCCACACGCCTACCGGCGGCGGCATCGGTATGATCGCCATCGGCGCAGGGGGTCTGGATGTGGCCATGGCCATGGCAAAGGGTACATACAGCCTGATCATGCCGAAGGTGATCAACGTAAAGCTCACAGGAAAGCTCCGGCCGTGGGTTTCTGCAAAGGATATTATTCTGTATGTCCTGCAGCAGTTATCCGTAAAAGGCGGTGTGGGCAAAATCGTTGAGTACACCGGCGAAGGCGTAAAGACCTTGTCCGTTCCGGACCGGGCAACTATCACAAATATGGGCGCAGAGCTGGGAGCCACCACCTCTGTGTTCCCGAGCGACGAAAACACAAAGGCATTTATGGATTCTCAGGGCAGAGGAGCTGATTTTGTTCCTATGGCTGCAGATCCGGACGCTGTTTACGATGAGGTTCTGGAGGTGGATCTCTCCGCACTGGAGCCGCTGGCTGCAAAGCCTCACAGCCCGGACAATGTGGATTCCGTTGCAAACATCGGAAAGATCCGGATCAATCAGGTGGCCATCGGAAGCTGCACAAACTCCTCTTATGCAGATCTGATGAAGGTAGCCCAGATTCTGAAGGGAAAGAAGGTCCACGAGGATGTAAGCCTTGTAATTTCACCGGGCTCCAGCAAAATCCTCAGCAAGCTGGCCACCAACGGCGCTTTGGCGGATATGATCAATGCCGGAGCCCGCATTATCGAAAATGCCTGCGGTCCGTGCATCGGCATGGGGCAGTCCCCAAAATCCGCAGGAGTTTCCCTGAGAACCTTCAACAGAAACTTCAAGGGAAGAAGCGGCACAAACGATGCAGAGATTTATCTGGTCAGCCCGGAGACGGCTGCTGTTTCAGCTATTGAGGGTGTGCTCACCACCGGCATGGGCACAGAGCTTGACCCGATTGAACCGGTGGATTTCGGATTCAATGACAACTTTATTGTTTATCCGAAGGATTCCACAAAGGAAAACACCCCGGTGGTACAGGGACCGAACATCCGCCCGTTCCCGCTGAACGTAAAGCTGGAAGGAGACCTGAAGGTCCAGGTGGTGCTCCACCCGGGAGACAATATTACAACCGACGATATTATGCCGTCTGATTCTCGGATTCTTCCGTATCGCTCCAATGTTCCGCACCTTTCCAACTACTGCTTTGAAAAGATTGACCCGCAGTTCCCGGAACGCTGCAGAGCAGCGGGAAACGGCGCCATTGTGGGCGGCGAAAATTACGGTCAGGGTTCCAGCAGAGAGCATGCGGCCCTGGTGCCGCTGTATCTGGGAATCCGCTTCGTAATGGCAAAATCCTTTGCCCGGATTCACCGCTCCAACCTGATCAACAGCGGAATCATTCCGCTGGAATTTGCAGATCCTGCGGATTATGACAGCATCAGTCTGGGAGATGAGCTGGTGATCGAAAACGCTCCTGACCAGATCGCAGGCGATGTGATTACTGTAAAGAACCTCACCACCGGAAAAGAATATAGGGCATTCCCGAACCTGTCCGACCTGGAAAAGAAGATGATCCTTGCCGGCGGTAAGATCAATATGATAAAAGGAGAAGCATAATGGGATATCTTCTTGATTTTGAAAATCTCGTAAAAGGTCAGCTGGAGCGGATCGAACGCATGAAAAATGCAGCGCCCCCGACGGACTTTTCCTCACTTGATAAGATTGTCATCGGATTTGTTGACGGAGACGGCATCGGACCGGTGATCATGAAGGAAAACAGAAGGGTTCTGGATCATCTGCTGGCAGATGAGGTTTCTTCCGGAAAGGTGGAAATGCGCACCATCGAAGGGCTGACACTGGAAAACCGGATTGAAAAGAAAAACACCCTTCCGGATGACGTGCTGGACCAGATTAAACAGTGCAATGTGTTTATGAAGGGTCCTACGGCCACACCGGATAAGCTCAACAGCTCTGTCAATCTGGAAAGCGCAAATGTGGCTCTGAGGCGGGAGCTGGATCTCTTTGCAAATGTCCGGCCGATTTCCATTCCGGAGCTGGGCATTGACTGGACCTTCTTCCGGGAAAATACGGAAGGGGAGTACATCGTAGGAAACTACGGGGTTGAGCCAAGCGAGGACCTTTCCGTGGACTTCCGCATCATTTCCACCCAGGGGACAGAGCGGATCGCCCGCATGGCCTTCGACTATGCGAAAAACAACGGCAAGGACCGGGTGGAATGTGTCACCAAGGCAAACATTCTCAAAAAGACAGACGGACGTTTTCTTGAGACGGTACACAGAGTCGGGGCCGAGTATCCGGATATCCGGATCGAGGACTGGTACATTGA
>JBJFFZ010000084.1:0-12968 GCA_051892195.1 Anaerovoracaceae bacterium | reverse complement strand
GGCGACATAGCCAAGTGGTAAGGCAGAGGTCTGCAAAACCTTTATTCCCCAGTTCAAATCTGGGTGTCGCCTCCATTTAGAACCCTTGAAAACCTGAAGCTTCGGCTTCAGGTTTTTTCACGTGCCGCCCCGGTTTTTCACATGCCGATCCGGGGCGGCGGATACAGGGTGCGGCGGGGATGTGCCGCCAGAGGCGGCGGGCTCAGAGAAGGGTGATTTTTCTGCGGTCTGTCCGGATTATTCCCTCTTTTTTCATTTTGGCAATTTCCCGCATCATTGCGCTGCGGTCCACGCAGATAAAATCCGCCAGAGCAGATACGGAGAAGGGAAGCTCAAAGGTATCGGACTGATGATCCTTTGCCTGCAGTGCAAAGAATGCCATGAGCTTGTTGCGGATGGACTTGTTGGAAAGGACCTCCACCCTTCGCGAAAGGCGGACGGATTTGTTTGCCATGATCTGAAGAAGATTTTCCATCATGGTCATGTGGCAGTCGCAGGCTTTTTCGCATGGGTGAATGAGACGGTCGTGATCCACAAAGATCACCTCGCAGCTTTTTTCGCAGACCGCCGAAATCTCGGAGTCTTCGTAATCGGCGTAGACGATGGACTCTCCGAAAATGTCGTTCTGCTCCATGCGGTCCAGAAGAGAGCATTCTCCGAAGTAGTTGATCCGCTCCAGCCGGGCCACGCCGCTGGCCATAATTCCGATGGAAGGATCATCCTTTCCGAAGGATGTGATGGTTTCTCCTGATTCAAAGCTTTTTTTCCGGCCTCCCAGGCAGTGGTAGATCTGATTGAGATCCTCCTGGGTGATGTTGTGAAACAGGGATGCGCCTGAATTTAATTCGTTCATAGGGAAAACCTCGCTGATTCATGAATAAAATAAAAAACAAAGGAAAATGTTGCATTTGCAACAGAATTTCCTGCTTATATGATATATGCTGTTTACGAAAAAGGGAAGAAAAATTTACTTTCTTTTTAATGTTGCAAATTTATACACTTGACCTATTGCGAAACGCATGTTATATTATTTGTGTAGAGGGGCAGACTTTTTCGGATGTGTCCGCTGAGGACACGGGGGGTCTGTGCTTTTGAAAACTGCATACGCTGTGATTTTCTGTTGATGAAGGTTTTGGGTGCGTCGGTATTTTAAATTACCAATTACCAAATTACCAAATTACCAAATTACCAATTACCAAACTGGCCGGGTGATCCACGTCCGGCCGCTGCATAACTTATATACTTTCACCAGTTTATTATGTCCGGTGCGCCTGGATTTTATCGACGGAAAAGAAATACGTGTATATATTACATTACAAAAGGGCAATTACTTTCGTGGTAATTGCTCTTTTGTTTTCTTTCTATTATGATAGAACATATGGCAGGGGTAAAAACGAGGTCATGAAAGAGGCAATGAAATGAGAAACCTGGAAACAAATGACTGGCTGACACTGAACAGCATTATATATAATATCTACACCACCGAAGACCTGACCCGCATGAGAAAGCACTTTCTGGAACAGCTGAAGATGATCATTGATTTTGACAGTGCGGATTTTTATCTGGCCTCGGGACAGGCCGGGCAGCGGAATCTGATCAGGCCGGTCTATCTGAACTGCGAGGGGACCGACGCGGAGCTTGAGGAATCCCTGGATTACAGCAGAGGACTGCTTCACAGCGGGCGGAGCATCGTCTACCGGGAGACGGATATCATCAGCGATGACAAGCGCATGGCCACCGAGTATTATCAGAAGATCTACCGCGCCAACGGATGGCATTTTTCTCTGCAGATGGTGCTGGCACGGGAAGAAAAGCTTCTGGGGGCCGTGACCTTTTACCGGACCATCGGAAAAGATGATTTTCTTTACGACGATATCTTCATTGTGGATCTTCTGAAGGATCATCTCTCCTACCGCCTTGCAAAGGAAATGGAGCATGAGGAAGACGGCGCAGGAAAATATACGGTTGCCCAGGCGGCGGAGGCCTATGACCTCACAAGGCGGGAGTGCGATATTCTCAGAGAGCTCCTGGCGGGGCTGGACAACGAGGAAATCTGCACAGAGCTGTGCATCAGCGTCAATACCCTGAAGAAGCATATTCTGAATATCTACCGGAAGTTAGGCATCAACAACCGGGTGCAGCTTTTTAAGAAGATCAGAGAGCGGGAATAAATAAGCGAATAAATAAGCGAAAAAATAAAAACAGAAGTCCGGGGGGTCCCCGCCCCCAAAAAGAGCAGAAAAAAAGAAGCAGAGCCACCGGCGGCAGGAGCCGTTGGTGTCTGCTTCTTTGTGTTTTCGGATCGCTTTGCAGCGGGCCTGCTAACGCTCGTCGATGGGGAAGTATTCCTGGGCTTCGGCGATGCAGTTGTATGCGGGACGCATGATCCGGTTGCTTCCGGTGACCTCTTCGATTCTGTGGGCGCACCAGCCGGAGATCCGGGCCGCCGCAAAGATTGGCGTAGCCAAATCCAGCGGGATATTGAGGGCGTTATACACAAATCCGGAGTACAGGTCCACATTGGCCGGAAGGATCACCTCGGAGCCGGTCATTTCGGAGAAAATCCGGGAGCCGGTGTTTTCGATAAAATCGTAAAGCATAAACTCGTCCATGAGATTCCGTTCCTCAGCAAGCTTTCTTGCCATGCGCTTCAGCAGCTGGGCCCGGGGATCGCTGAGGGTGTAGACCGCGTGTCCCAGCCCGTAGATCAGACCGGAGCCGTCGTTGGCCTTTCCCTGAATCACCTTCCGCAGATAATTTTCCACGGCCTTGTAGTCCGTAATATCTGCAACATTTTCCTTCAGGTCCTTGATCATATAGATGACGGCCAGATTTGCTCCCCCGTGCTTCGGTCCCTTCAGAGAGCCGATGGCTGCAGCAATGGCCGAGTAGGTATCCGTTCCTGTGGAGGAAACCAGGTGGGTGGTAAAGGTGGAGTTGTTTCCGCCTCCGTGCTCTGCGTGAAGAATCATGCAGATGTCTAAAAGCTTTGCTTCGATGTCGCTGTATTCGCCGGTAGGCCGGATCAGCCGCAGAATATTTTCCGCCGTGGAAAGCTCGTGGGACGGATAGTGCAGATGCAGACTCTGCCCGTCAAAATGAGACCGCTTGGCCTGATAGGAGTAGGCCAGCAGGGACGGAAAATATGAGATCAGCTGGATGGACTGGCGGAAAATATTTTCCGCAGAGGTATCATCCGGATGCCTGTCGTAGGAATACAGGGCAAGAATCTCCTTTGCCAGCTGGTTCATGATGCTGCGGGAAGGAGAACCGAGAATGGTATCCCTGGCGAAGCCCTGAGGCAGCTCCCGCCGTGCCCCGAGAATCTTCCTGTAATCGTTGAGCTCGCTCTTTGTAGGCAGCTTTCCGAAGAGCAGCAGATAGCTGACCTCCTCGTAGCCGAACCGGTTTTCGCTGATGCAGCCGTTGACAATGTCCTCTACATTGATCCCCCGGTAAAACAGCTTTCCTTCTGCAGGAATCTTGTTGCCCTCTGCGTCCTTTTCATAACCGTGTACATCAGAGATCTGGGTAAGCCCCACGCAGACCCCGGTGCCGTTCTTGTTGCGCAGACCGATCTTAACATTATATTTGTCATAGAGCGATGTATCGATATTATTGTTCTTCTTGAGCAGAGAAGCCCGGCTGTTGATAAAGTTGTCTTCCTGGGCTTTCAGGAATTTCTCCTCAAGGGGAGAAACATTTCCGAATCCGCTCTCATGTTTAATGGTGCTAAGCATAAAACAACGCTCCTTTCTTCATGAATTTCCGTTTTCGCAGACCCCTGGTCTGCAGGTTGTTTAATGACCATGATAACATATTGTATACACATATTCAATAAATATATGGCGGACAAATTGTCCTTTTTTCCGAAAGACGGCGGCTCCGCGCGCCGGCAGAGGAACTTCGTCCCTTTTGTGCATTCCCGTTTCAAACCGGCAAAGAAATATGCTATAATGCTCTTTAAGGTTCTGCGGGGCAGCCGGAGGCTGCGTCAGCGCAGAAAGAGATTCGCAGAAACGATGCAGAAAAAGGGATCGGACAGGCACAGAGCGCCGGGGCAGCCGGGCTGCCCGTCCGGGATAAGGAGGAAACCCATTGAAGACCATTATCTGGCTTATAAAGGCCGTGATTTATCTGATCAGCGCAGTGCCCGACATGAAGAAGGCCGGGAAGCTCAGGGAGCTGGGCGACATGGAAGCCTTTTACAAGGTCGTGGACAACCGGGTCCGGGATTTTGCAAAGGCCATGCTGAAGAATGCAGGGGTCACGGTGGAGGTCCACGGGCAGGAAAACTTTACGGGAGTTCCTGCGGTGATCATGGCAAACCACCAGAGCGATTTTGATATTCCCATCCTGCTGGCGTACATGGATAAGCCTTACGGAATGGTGGCAAAGATGCAGCTTCGCAGCCTGCCCCTGGTCCGCACCTGGATGGAGTATATCGGATGCAGCTTTATTGACCGGTCCGATGCAAGGCAGTCCATCAAGGCCCTGAACCAGGCGGGGGAACAGCTTCCTCTGGGGCGCTCCGTGGTGATTTTCCCGGAAGGAAAGCGCAGCAGGTCCGACGACATGGACGAATTCGGCAGCGGCGCCTTTAAGGTTGCCTTTAAGCACAAGGCTCCTGTGATTCCGGTGGCCATCGACGGCTCCTATAAGATCCTGGAGGCCAACAGCGGAAAGTGGATCCGTCCGGGACATGTGATCCTCACCGTGCTGCCGGCCATTGAGACGGCAGACATGGACAAGCAGGAGCAGCGGGCCCTGCCGGAGCGGGTGCGGGCTGAGATCCTTGCAGCAAGAGAGGCCAGCAGAGCTTCCTATAAGACAAACAGCCTGTAAAGGCATGGGACAGAAGTACCGGCATGTCCACGGAGGAGCCGGAAAATCAGATTTTCAGAAAACAGAAGAAGACATAAAAGACGGGAGAGTACAATGATCAAGATCGGATATCAGGGAATCGAAGGATCCAATGCAGAGCAGGCCGCCCATGACCTGGTGGAAAAGCTGAAGCTGACAGATGTGGAATACGTTCCGCTGGTGGATTCACAGCACGTGATCCGGGCCATGAAAACAGGAGAGACGGATTTTGGCGTCTGCGCCGTGTACAACAGCGCCGCCGGCATGGTTCTGGAGACATTTTTTGCAACAAACGGAGTGGAGCTGCTGATCCGGGGCGAAACCACCATGAACATCCACCACTGCCTGTTCAAAAAGAGTCCGGAGGTTCCCGATGAGAGTCTGAAATACGTGGCGTCCCACATTCTGGCTCTGAAGCAGTGCGAGGATCACCTGAAGTATCAGTATCCGGGACTGCGCACGGTGGAGGTGGAGGATACAGCCAAGGCCGCAAAGGATCTTGCAGAGGGCGTTCTTCCTCCGGAATACACGGTGCTGTGCAGAAAAAACGCCGGAGACCTCTTCGGCCTTTGCCTCATGGATGAAAATATCGAGGATTTCAAGGATAACCGTACCCATTTCTGCCTGTTCCAGCTGAAAAATCCTGTGGTATAGGGTACAGAAAAGACGAGACGGAAAGAAACGTGCCGCCGCCGTATGCCGGGCAGGTCATACGGCGGCGGCTTTTGTGTGGGATCAGCCCCAGACAGGCTCTACGAAGGGCACTCCGAGAAAATCCGTGACCGACACGGCAAGGTTGTAGGCGATGGCCTGAATATTGTCACGGATCCATTCCGCATCCGCCACGTTGTCGTGGTAGGCCACTTCGATGAGCACGGAAGGCGCTGTGACTCTCCGCAGCTCTGCAAGGGTGGTGTTGGGAATGATATGCACCAGATCCGGATCCGGGTAGATCCAGCGGAAATTATTTGCAATGATGGTTGCGGCATCCCGGCCCCGGAGGCTGTTGGCGTAGTAATACACGTCGGTGCCCTGGAGCTGACCCGCAAGGGAAGGCGGGGCTGCGTTGGAGTGCAGGGCCAGATGCAGATCGTAGTTGCCGGCGTTGGACGCCGCAATGGCTGCGGACAGTGGCTCGTCGGGGTTGTTTCTCCCCACTTCGATTCCGCTGGCAAGAAGATACGGAACCATGGCATCTGCAATAAGATTCATGTACTGTTCCTCATTGCCTCCGATGACATAAGGGTTGAACTCCTGCGTAGACGGGCTCAGAAAAACTGATGGCATAAAATGACCTCCTGATAAAACACGCACAGAGAGAAGGGGACGGTTTTCCGCTGTTTGCGGTTTGATGATCCCCTGTTTTGTTGTATAATCATAATGTATGCGCCGGAGTCCGGCGTTGTGACAACTCGCAGGGAAAGAAGACAAGGGAAACGGGAGAAAAAGGCAATGGAAGAAACAATGGAACAGGCTCTGGAAAATGCAGAGACCGCAGAAAGTACAGGGGAGGCAGTAGAGGCCCTGGCAGACGGCATCGGAACCGTCTTTCGGAATTATCTGTCCGAGCCGCTGCTGAAGCTGCTGGGGGTGGCGCTGATTCTTCTGGCGGGGGCCATCGTGCTGAAGATCGCCCTCCACATCGTGCGAAAGGCACTGAACAGATCCCCTCTGGATGATATGATTCACAGCTTTGTCATCAAAGGCATCAAGGTGGTGTATCTGATCCTGATGATCATGACGGTGTTCGGGTATCTGGGAATCCCCATGACGCCGTTTATCACCATGCTGGGGGCCTGCGGAGCGGCCGTGGCTCTGGCTCTGAAGGACAGTCTGGGAAATTTTGCGGGAGGAATCCTGCTGATTCTTCACCAGCCCTTTAAGAAGGGGGACTTTATCGAGTGCGGCGGCTTTATCGGGCGGGTCATCGAAATCAGCCTTTTATATACATATCTGGATGCTACTGGAAAGACGGTTACCATTCCCAACGGGATATTGGCCAACCAGACCATGATCAATTATTCCAACAGCGAAAACAGAAGGATCGAGTGTCAGTTCGGCATCAGCTACGGCAGCGATATTGACCGGGCCAAGGAGATCATCCAGAGCGTCATCGACGGAAGCGAATACTTCCGGACGGGCATGGCGCCGTCTCTGGGGGTGACGGAGCACGGGGACAGCGCGGTGATCATCTCCACCTATGTGTGGTGCAGCAACGATGATTATTACAATGCCCGGTATTATCTCATGGAAGAGGTCAAGAAAGCATTTGACAGGGAAGGAATCGAAATTCCGTTCCCGCAGGTTACAGTTCACACGGGGGAGTAAAAATGAAAACAGTCATTCGAAACGGCAGGGTCATCGACCCGTCTCAGAATCTGGACCGGATTGCGGATCTGGTCATGGAGGACGGAAAAATTCTCGGGATCTACGAACCGCTGCGGGGAACTGAGGGGGACCCGGAAATCCGCGCACAGATGGTTCCGGGACCGGAGGAGGCAGATGAGATCATCGATGCCCAGGGGCTGTGGGTTGTGCCGGGCCTTGTGGATCTCCACGTGCACTTCCGGGAACCGGGGCAGGAATATAAAGAAGAGATCAGGACCGGCTGCCTGGCAGCCGCCGCAGGGGGCTTTACGGCGGTGTGCACCATGCCCAACACCGTGCCTTTTACAGATTCGGCGGAAACTGTGTCTTACATAAAGGAAAAGGAAGCCGCAGCAAACGGTGTGAGGATTCTTCCTTCGGCCTGCATTACCCTGGGGCAGAAGGGGCAGGAGCTGACGGACATGGCGGCTCTGAAGGCCGCCGGGGTCTACGGGTTCAGCGAGGACGGGCGCTCTGTGGCGGATCTGAAGCTCATGCGGCAGGCCATGCTGCAGGCAAAGGCCCTGGACATGCCTGTTCTGGACCACACGGAGGAACGGGACATTCTGGCTCCGGGTGCCTGCATGAACCGGGGAAAATATTCGGAACGGCTGGGCCTTGCGGGGATTCCTGCGGAAGCGGAGGAGCTGACTGCGGCCAGGGATATTCTCCTTGCCAAAGAGACCGGGTGCCGTCTGCATCTGCAGCACATCAGCACAAAGGGAAGTCTCGATCTGATCCGGGCGGCAAAGGCCTGGGGCATGCCTCTGACAGCGGAGACAGGGCCTCACTATTTCACTCTTTCCGACGGGGATGTTTCGGTGCAGAATCCGGGGGATGAGCTGCCGTATCACATGGTGAAGACCCCTGCGGGAGGGATTGCGGACACCCATAAGAAGATGAATCCGCCTCTGCGGACCAAGCGGGACCAGTATGCCATGATCACGGCCCTGATCGACGGAACCATCGATGCCATCGCCACGGACCACGCGCCTCACAGCCAGGCCGAAAAGGCAAAGCCTTTTGAAAAGGCGGCCTTCGGAATCGTGGGGCTTGAGACCAGCTTTGCCGTCAGCTATACGGAGCTGGTGAGAAAGGGCTTTATTACCCCGGCCCGGCTGATTGCGCTTATGAGCACCAATCCCGCAAGGATTCTGGGATATGACGGAGGAACCCTGCGGGCCGGCAGCAGGGCGGATGTGGTGCTCATCGACCCGGAAGAGGTCTGGGAGATCCGTGCGGAACAGTTCCTGTCAAAGGGCCGCAATACGCCTTTTGACGGGTGGAAGGTTCAGGGCCGGGTGCTTCGGACCATCATCGACGGAAAAACAGTATTTTCGCTGCGGTAGCAGCGGGTGATTTCCGGTCCGGAAAAGACCGGGGCCCGGAAATCCGGCAGATTTGTTGTGAAGGAAGAAAACTATGATCGACCGACTGATTGAACAGATAATAAAAAAGAAAAACCCTTCCGTGGTGGGGCTTGATCCTACCATGGAAATGATGCCGGAGTGCCTTAAGGCGGAGTATCTGCCTCAGGAGGGGGCTTCGGAGGAGCATGTGGCCCGGATGTTTCTTAAGTTCAACCGGGATATCATCGATGCAGTGGCGGACATTGTACCGGCTGTGAAGCCCCAGATCGCCATGTACGAAAAATACGGCCCTGCAGGGGTGGAAGCGTATGTGCAGACCTGCCGCCATGCGGCAGAAAAGGGCCTGGTGGTCATCGGAGACATCAAGCGGGGGGACATTTCCTCCACTGCAGCCGCCTACGCCGCCCACATCGGAGGGACGGAAATCGGCGGCAGCCGCAGGGAGCTCTGGTTTGAGGACGCAGTGACCCTCAATCCGTATATGGGCTCTGACGGAATCCGGCCGTTTCTGACCCATTGCAGGGAATTTCACCGGGGGCTGTTTCTTCTTGTGAAGACCAGCAATCCAAGCAGCAGCGAGCTTCAGGATCTTGTTCTGGCAGACGGCCGCAGGGTCTACGAGGCGGCAGCGGAGCTTACGGACCAGTGGGGTGCGGAGCTCACAGGCGCCTATGGCTACAGCAGCGTGGGGGCAGTGGTAGGCGCAACCCACAAGGAGCAGGGCGAAAAGCTGAGAAAGGAGCATCCGCATCTGTTCTTCCTGGTGCCGGGCTACGGCGCCCAGGGGGCGTCTGCTTCCGATGTTGCCGGATTTTTTGATGAAAGAGGACTGGGGGCCATCATCAATTCTTCCCGGGGCATCACCCAGGCCTACAAAAAAGATCCGTCCTGGAAGGACGAAGACTACGCCCGGGCAGCCCGGGCTGCCGCAGAGACCATGCGGGATGAGCTGAACGCCGCCGCAGGAAACAGACTGCAGGGGCTGTAGCCCAGGGATTCTGAAAATGGAAGGAAAATGCAGATAATGAAAAAAAAGTATATTTATGAGGCGGAGGTTCTGGAAAATCAGGAGATCGCCCCTCATATGAGAAAGATGGTGATCGGCTCCAGGGAGGCTGCGGAAGAGGCGCAGCCGGGCCAGTTCATCAATATCTATCCAAAGGCGGACCGGCTGATTCTTCCGAGGCCCATCAGCATCTGCGATGCGGACCCGGCCAGAGGGAGCCTGACCATTGTCTATGATGTGATCGGAGCCGGAACCCGGGAGCTTTCGGAAATGGTGCGGGGAGATCTGATCCGGATTTCATCCCCTCTCGGAAACGGATTCCGGATGCCGGCAGTGCCGGGTGGTCCCGTGCTTCTGATTTCCGGCGGTGTGGGAACAGCGCCCATGGTATTTCTGGCAAAGCGCCTGAGGGAGCAGGGCTCAAGGATCACCGCAGTCACCGGATTCCGAAAGGACGCCATTCTTACGGAGGAGCTGCGGCAGGAGGACTGCCGGGTTCTTGTGACCACAGAGCTTCCGAGCGAGCACGCCTTTGTGGGCAATGTGGTGGACTGCATGGAGGTGAACCAGCTGGACATCGATGAGACCTGGACCTGCTATGCCTGCGGACCACGGCCCATGCTGGAGGCCGTTGCCCGTTTTCTGGAAAACATCAGCGACAGGACGGAGCTTCAGGTATCTCTGGAAGCCCGTATGGGCTGCGGCTACGGAGCCTGCGTGGGATGTGCGGTGGACATCCGGGAAAGCTCCCCGGACAGCACAGAGGAAATCATCACGAGGAAGAAGGTCTGCAAGGACGGACCGGTGTTTGACGGAAAGGCGGTGGTCTGGTAATGGCAGAACTGGATCGGAAGGCACAGGAGCTTGGAATCGATCTGTCGGTTTCTCTGGGTGAGGTCACCCTGCGAAACCCGATCATGACTGCGTCGGGGACCTTTTCAGCCCGGGAGAGCGGGGCGTTTTACGATATCAGCGAGCTTGGAGCAGCGGTGACCAAGGGCGTGTCCGCTGTGCCATGGCCGGGCAATGACACTCCGCGGATTGCGGAAACCTTTGGAGGCATGCTGAACTCCATCGGCCTGCAGAATCCCGGCGTGGACGAATACAAGCGGACAGAGCTGCCGTTTCTGGCGGGCTTTGATACAAAGGTCATCGCAAATATTGCAGGGCACAGCACCGAAGAATATCTGGAAGCTGTCCGGCAGCTCAACGGCTGTCCGGAGATCAGCATGTTTGAGCTGAATATTTCATGTCCCAATGTCAGCGAGGGGGGCGCCGCCTTCGGCAGCAGTCCCGGGCTTGCGGAAGAGGTGACGGCGGCCGTAAAAAAGGTGGCAAAAAAACCTCTGATCGTGAAGCTCACTCCCAATGTGACGGACATCACGGAGATCGCAAGGGCAGTGGAGGCTGCAGGAGCAGACGCTGTTTCCCTGATCAATACCCTGCTGGGCATGCACATCGATGTCCGCAGCAGAAAGGCCACCCTGGCCCGCAAGGTAGGGGGTTTTTCGGGCCCTGCAGTGAAGCCTGTGGCCCTGCGCATGGTATGGCAGACGGCCCAGACAGTGAAGATTCCTGTCATCGGCATCGGAGGCATCCGCACCGGCACGGACGCGGTGGAATTTCTGGCCGCAGGAGCGGCCGCAGTAGGGGTGGGGACCGCTGCTCTGGCAGATCCGACCGCCATGGTCAGAATCAAGTCGGAGCTGATTGATTACATGCACGAAAACAATTTTTCCACCATTTCCGAGCTGAAGCACGCATTTACTATCTAGCAGAAAAGGAGCAACAAACCCATGGGATACAAGGAAGAATTTATCCGGTTTATGGTTGAATCCGGGGTACTGACCTTCGGGGACTTCGTGACAAAGAGCGGGAGAAACACACCGTATTTTGTCAATACGGGAAATTACCGCACCGGGGCTCAGGCCCACCGCCTGGGACAGTTTTATGCATCCTGCATCATGGAGCACATGAACGCAGGGGACATTCACAAGGATACAAAGGTGCTGTTCGGACCGGCGTACAAGGGCATTCCGCTGGCCGTTTCCACCTCCATCGCCCTGTCCTCGGAGTACGGCCTTGATGTGAGCTACTGCTTCAACCGCAAGGAAAAGAAGGACCACGGCGAAGGGGGCAATATGGTGGGTCATAAGCTGCAGGACGGAGACCGGGTGCTCATTACGGAGGATGTGATCACTGCGGGGACTGCTGTGCGGGAAACCCTGCCGCTGCTGCTGGGCGCTGCGGACGTAAAGGTGGAAGGCCTCATCGTTTCCGTGGACCGCATGGAGCGGGGAAAGGGCGAAAAGACGGCCATTCAGGAGCTTTACGAGGAATACGGAATCCCTACATATCCGATCGTGACCGTCCGGGAGGTCATCGATACCCTTCACGGAAAGGAAGTGGGCGGAACGGTGGTGATCACCGACGAGGTGCGGAAGTCCATGGAGGATTATCTGGAAAAATACTGTGTAAAATAGGGACAGAGGAGTGAGTGAATATGGAAGAACAGACATTTTACGCCATCGAGAAGCGTATTACGACCGAGGACGGCCGGCTCATGGAGCACGAAACCATCGTGTGCAGCGGTTCTGAGATCGAATGCCAGTACCGGATCCGGGAGCTGCGGAAAATCCAGGAGGAAAATGCGGAGAAGGATGACCCGCAGGAGCAGGACATGATGGGCGGGGAAGGCTTTGCCATCCAGATTGATCCGGAATATTATGTGGTTCCTGCCGAAAAATACGACGAAGAGCATTCCCTGAACCAGCAGAGGAGTATGATGAACAGGTTCATGGCGGAATTCTGGAAGTAGTCCGCTCCGCGGGACAGGCGGGGAACTTTACTGATATTATGCACAAAATTGAGAACAATATTTTCTTCAATGTTTTCCTTGAATAATGAATGACACTGTAGTAAAATTACTTCGTTGCATACGTGCGGTTATGCGTTAAAGCGTGTATGTGATAAAGTAATGTGTAAAAATGAAAAGAGGAAAGAAAATGAAAAAGGCATTATCAGTATTATTAACGATTATGATGCTCACTCTGGCTCTTGCAGGATGCGGCTCTGCCGGAAGCGGTTCTGCAGCAGGTGACGCAGATTATCCTACAAAGGACATTAACGGTATCATCATGTGGGGCGAAGGCGGCGGAACAGACAATCTGGTGCGCCCTCTCTGCACAGTAGCGGATACTTTGATGGACCAGAGCATCATCTGTCAGAACAAGACAGGCGGTACCGGCGCCATTGCAACTCAGTATGTTCACGATCAGCCTGCTGACGGCTACAACCTGCTTCTCGGCGCAGAAAACCCTGCACTGTATCAGATTCTCGGAACTTCTGAGCTTACTTACGAC
>JBJFFZ010000083.1:41590-42953 GCA_051892195.1 Anaerovoracaceae bacterium | reverse complement strand
GTGTCTGACGCAGTGAGAAAAATCGGAGAACTTTGATTTTTCGCATTGACAGAAGGAAGAAATGGGATAAAAATGAGAGAATCGTTTTCTTTATCTGAGATCTTCAGAAAAAAAGGGATGAATTTCAGTCTGCAGCCTGGCTGCAGCAGAGTTTAATGATATTTTATTTATTATGGAGGTAATCAAATGAGCGATTCATGCAGCGGCTGCTCCTCAGCCGACAGCTGTTCATCCTGCGGCTCCGGGGGCTGCGGAAAAGAAGAGAGCAGATTTGCTCCGCTTAATTCAAGATCAGAAGTCCGCAATACCATTGCGGTTGTCAGCGGCAAAGGCGGCGTAGGAAAATCTCTGGTCACATCCCTTATGGCGGTGACCATGCAGAGAAAGGGCTACCGTACTGCCATTCTTGATGCGGATATTACCGGTCCTTCCATTCCAAAGACCTTCCGACTCAATCAGAAGGCCTCTGCCGATGAGGAAGCCATCTATCCGGTTACAACAAAGACAGGCATTCAGGTCATGTCCATCAATCTGCTTCTGGACGATATTACGGATCCTGTTCTCTGGAGAGGTCCTGTCATCGCAGGAACTGTGACGCAGTTCTGGTCCGATGTTTTATGGAACGATGTGGACTATATGTTCGTGGATATGCCGCCGGGCACCGGCGATGTTCCTCTGACGGTCTTTCAGAGCATTCCGGTCAAGGGCATTATTGTGGTTGCCTCTCCGCAGGATCTGGTGGGTCTCATTGTGGAAAAGGCGGTCAAGATGGCGGAGCTTATGAAGATTCCTGTCCTCGGCATTGTGGAAAACATGTCGTATTTCCAGTGCCCGGACTGCGGAGGTCAGCATAAGATCTTCGGTGAAAGCCATGTGGAGGAGATTGCAGCAAAATACGGTATCGAAAAGGTGGCAAAAATCCCGGTGGATCCGAAGCTTTCCGCAGCTGTGGACGCAGGGACCATTGAGCTCTTTGACGGCCCGTGGCTGGATGAACTGGCGGATTCTTTTGAACAGGAGCAGGGCGAATGAGCCAAAAAGGTCAGTGTACAAAAAGGATAATATTGTTTGTCTGACATAAAATATGTAATTCCCAGCATTTTTGAGAAAAGTGCTGGGAATCTTTTATTTTCAACGCTTTTCAGGGTTTGAATGAGGTTCTTTGAACTTGGGAAAAAAGGGGCTGAGAAGAAAAATGGGGCATAAGTAAGAGTAACCCTTTTGGACAATTGCTGACAGAAATAATTGTGATTATCATAGAGGTACAGGTTGAGATGTTCCAAAAGGACGCGCCTGAATGCTGAAAATGTTTTTTAAATCACTCATATGACAATAGAAAAGGAGACTCTCACTATGACTACAA
>JBJFFZ010000083.1:0-41490 GCA_051892195.1 Anaerovoracaceae bacterium | reverse complement strand
GTTTTTTAAATCACTCATATGACAATAGAAAAGGAGACTCTCACTATGACTACAATGGAAATCAGAAGAACAAACGGTACAATGGCTCAGGTTGCTTTCGAATATGCTGCAGCAGACGCTTATGAAGCACCTTCTCTCTTTACGGTAAAGACAAGAGAAGTGGAGATCCGAAACGCTTCCGTTATGACAGAGTCTGACGTTTCTGTATATGCAGAAGCACTGAAGCACTGTGCTGCCGTAATCGGAGGCAGAGTAGAAGGAGAACAGGATCTTATCGCATGCATCCGTCTTGATGAAGTAAGCTATGCAAAGCTCCAGAAGGAAATGAAGGCTGCTTATGAACAGGCAGAGGAAATGGTAGCTGCTGCAGCTGCAAGATAGTAAGAGAATTTACAGAATAATTCTTTAAAATTTTGGAAATGTTCCGGTTGACTTTTTAAATTCATGGGTTAAAATAGAATTTAAAAGGTCGCCGGATTTTATTTTTTTCGGCGGATATGACTTATACAACAGTTCTTATATGATGAAAGGCTGTGACGGAAACAGTAGCGTCAGAAGAACCCTACAGAGAAGCGGTGCAAGGTGAGAGTCCGCGGGGGAGGCTGAAGGCGAAGATCATTCCCGAGCCCGTCTGCTGAAGCTTTCCCTGAGTTTCGGGCAAAGTGCGTAAGCAGATGCGTCTCCCGTTCGTTACACGGGCTTGAGTGGTGTACAGACAGCATCCGGGGGTCGCCGGAGGCGTCGTCGGGTACACTATCAGGGTGGTACCGCGGTTCATGATCGTCCCTGCATCGTTTGATGCGGGGATTTTTTTATGATATAGAATCAGAATTACACGATCCCAAGGATCGGAAAGGATTAAAAGCAATGTTTGAAAATTTATCAGAAAGACCCATCGCAGAGGTTCAGAACGAACAGGCTGCAAAATGGGAAGCCGAGGATCTGCTGAACAGATGTGTCACTGAGCGCGAAGGTCAGCCTTCCTTTGTATTCTACGAAGGACCTCCTACGGCCAACGGAAAGCCGGGCATTCATCATGTCATCGCAAGAACCCTGAAGGATTCTGTATGCAGATACAAGACCATGCAGGGCTTCAAGGTCAAGAGAAAGGCCGGCTGGGACACCCACGGACTTCCGGTGGAAATCGAAGTGGAAAAGAAGCTGAAGATGTCCGGCAAGCAGGACATCGAAAAGTACGGAATCAAAGAATTCAATGAAAAGTGCCGCGAATCCGTATTTGAATACGAAGGCATGTGGCGGAACATGACAAAGCGCATGGGCTACATGGTGGATCTGGACAATCCGTACATTACCCTGGACAACAACTTCATCGAGACCGGCTGGTGGATTCTCAAGAAGTTCTTTGATGCAGGAATGATCTACGAAGGCCACAAGATCCTTCCTTACTGTCCGCGCTGCGGGACAGGACTTGCGTCCCATGAGGTGGCTCAGGGCTACAAGATGGTAAAGACCAATACCGTTACCGCAAAGTTCCGCAAAAAGGGTACGGACAACGAGTATTTCCTGGCCTGGACCACAACTCCGTGGACCCTGGCATCCAACGTGGCTCTGGCAGTTGGTCCGGACATTACCTATGTGAGAGCGGAAAAGGACGGCGCCATCTACACCCTGGCAAAGGATCTGGCAGACAGACACCTGGGCGAAGGTTCATACACCGTTCTGGAAGAGATGAAAGGTACCGATCTGGAATATCAGGAATACGAACAGCTTATGCCGTTCCTGCAGGTTCCTGCAGGCAAGAAGGCCTTCTTCGTTACTGTGGCTGATTATGTAACTACCGAAGATGGTACCGGCATCGTTCATATCGCACCGGCCTTCGGTGAGGACGACTATCAGGTGGGCCGCCGTTACGACCTGGCTGTGTTCAATCCTGTGGGAGAAGACGGAAAATACACAGACACCCCATGGGCCGGCAGATTTGTTATGGAAGACGGCCTGGATGTGGACATCATCAAGTATCTGGCTGCAGAAGACAAGCTCTTCTCCAAGGAAAAGGTAGAGCACAACTATCCGCACTGCTGGAGATGCGGAACACCGCTGATCTACTACGCAAAGCCGAGCTGGTACATCGAAATGACAAAGCTGAAGGATCAGCTTGTGGAAAACAACAATACCGTAAACTGGCAGCCTCCGTTTGTAGGCGAAGGCCGTTTCGGAAACTGGATTGCAGATGTGAAGGACTGGGCAATTTCCAGAAACAGATACTGGGGTACGCCGATTCCTGTATGGAGATGCGAATGCGGCCATGTGGACTGCATCGGTTCAAGACAGGAGCTGGTGGAAAGAGCGCAGGAAAGCATCGATACCAGCATTGAGCTTCACAGACCGTATGTGGATGATGTGCATCTCACATGTCCGGAGTGCGGAAAGACCATGACCCGTATTCCGGAGGTTATGGACTGCTGGTTCGACAGCGGCTCCATGCCGTTTGCACAGCAGCATTACCCGTTCGAAAACAAGGAAGAATTTGAAGAATGCTTCCCTGCCGACTTTATCTGCGAAGGCATCGACCAGACCAGAGGCTGGTTCTATTCGCTGCTGGCAATCTCAACGTTTATTATGGGCAAGGCACCGTACAAGAATGTTCTTGTAAATGACCTGATTCTGGACAAGGACGGCAAGAAAATGTCCAAGTCCAAGGGCAACACCGTTGACCCGTTTGCCCTCTTCGACAAGTACGGCGCCGATGTGGCAAGATGGTATCTGCTGTATACATCCCCTGCCTGGACACCGACGAGATTTGACGAGGACGGGGTTGCAGAGCTTCAGAGCAAGTACTTCGGTACCCTGCGCAACGTGTATAACTTCTTTGTTCTGTACACCAACCAGGACGATGTAGATATTGCGTCTCTTTCTGTGGCTCCGGAAGACAGAGCCGAGCTGGACCGCTGGATTCTTTCAAGATTCAACCGTCTGGTAAAGGAAGTGACCACCGATATGGACAACTACGAGCATATGAAGGTGGTAAAGAACATTACAGACTTTGTAGCCGACGATCTGTCCAACTGGTACATCCGCCGTGCAAGAAGAAGATTCTACGCAGAGGAAATGACCCAGGACAAGCAGTCTGTATACCTCACAACCTATGAAATCCTGAAGGGCGTAGCTCTGCTTTCCGCACCGTTTGCACCGTTCATTTCCGATGAAATGTACGTAAAGCTTACAGGCGAGGACTCTGTCCACCTGGCAGCTTTCCCTAAGTGCGATGAGTCCCTCATCGATGAAGAGCTGGAAAAGAAGATGGATCTGGTAAGAACCATCGTTACGCTGGGCAGAGGGGAACGTGAAAAGGAAAAGATCAAGGTAAGACAGCCTCTGTCCGAAATCCTTGTGGACGGCAAATACGAGTCAGAGATCGGAGCCATGGTTCCCCTGATTCTGGAAGAGCTCAATGTCAAGAAGGTGGTATTTGAAAACAACATCGACACCTTTATGAACTACAGCCTGAAGCCGGACTTCCGCAAGGCAGGTCCTGTCATCGGAAAGAACATCAAGGAATTCGGAAAGGTTCTGGCTGAGGGCGATGCCAAGGCCATGATCGCAGAGCTTGGGGAAAAGGGCAGCCTGACTCTGACTCTGGGGGGCGAAGCCGTTGAAATCACAGAGGATCTGGTGGATGTCCGGATTTCCGCAAAGGAAGGCTTTGCAGTAGGAACAGACCGCGGTGTATTTGTGGTGCTGGATACAAAGGTGACGCCGGAGCTTGCCTCCGAGGGCCTTGCAAGAGAGCTGATCTCAAAGATTCAGCAGATGCGCAAGCAGAAGGACTTCGATATGATGGACAACATCCATATTCAGGTCAACTGCGATGAAGAAGCAAAGGCAGCCTTTGAAACCCACAGAGCGTACATCATGGGCGAAACCCTTGCAGTGAGCCTTGATTATACAGATGCGGCTCTTGAGATATTCAAGCTCAACGGCCATGAAACCGGCATCGCTGTAGAAAAGGCAGAAGCATAGAGTAAAACAGCTATGGAAAATCAGCAGAAAGTACAGCTGAAAAATATGACCTGTGAGGAGCTGGAGCAGTATTTTCTCTCCATTGGAGAAAAGAAATTCCGGGCCTCCCAGGTTTTTGGAAAACTTCACCGGGGGATTCTTTCCTTCGATGAGATCACCGAGCTTCCCAGATCCCTGCGGGAAAAGCTGGCGCAGGAGGCGCAGATCAGCTCTGTGCAGCTGCTTCAGAAGCAGGAGTCACGGACCGACGGAACAAGAAAGTACCTGTTCGGCCTCCGGGGAGGCCACGCGGTGGAAAGTGTTTTCATGAAGTACAAGTACGGCAACACAGCCTGTATTTCATCTCAGGCAGGCTGTCGTATGGGATGTGCGTTCTGCGCATCCGGGCTCAACGGCCTTGAGCGCAATCTCAATGCCGGTGAGATGGTGGATCAGGTGGAATCCATGGAACGGGACACCGGTCAGCGGATCGGTCACATTGTGGTGATGGGAACGGGAGAACCCTTCGACAATTACCAGGAGCTGAAGCGGGCCGTTGCACTGTTTCATGATGAGCGGGGCTGCAATATCAGTCTCAGAAACATTACGGTCTCCACCTGCGGTCTGACGGACCGGATTCTGCAGTTTGCCCGGGAGCTTCCTCAGGTGAATCTTGCAGTGTCTCTGCATGCTCCTTCGGACGAGATCCGCAGGACCATCATGCCCATCGCAAGAAGCGTCAGCATGGAAAAGCTTCTTGAGACCTGCAGAACCTATACGGATCTGACCCACCGCCGCATCACCTTCGAATACGCGCTGATTCAGGGCGTCAACGATTCCCTGGAGCATGCCGGACAGCTGGCTGCAAAGCTGCGGGGGATGCTGTGCCACGTCAATCTGATTCCGCTGAACAATGTCAGGGAAAACCATTTTTCAGGCAGCGCCAGAAAGCATGCAGAGAGGTTTGCAGGCGTTTTAGCGGAAAGAGGAATCGAAGTCACCGTAAGGCGGGAGCTGGGAAGCGATATCTCTGCGGCATGCGGGCAGCTCAGGCTGGAAGCTTCTGACCGGAAAGACTGAAAAATACACACAATTAAATATTGTTCTTTTCTTTTCCTGATAGTATAATGAGGGTAACCCGTTGTTGTGCTAAAAGGAAAAGGAGGCGACTACATATGGTGAAGCTTATCGTAGGGCGTAAGGGAACAGGCAAGACTAAGATTATGGTAGACAGTGCAAACCAGTCCGCCAGGGAAAAGGACGGAAGCATTGTATTTATCGTAAAAGATGACAGACTGATGCATGATCTCGACCGTGAAATCCGTATGATTGTCATGGACGATTTTGAATATGTTACGAACATTGACGAGTATATCGGTTTTATATATGGAATTCTTAGTTCTAACAGCGATATCCAGGAAATCTTTATCGACAGCATTTTAAAGCACGCAGATGTTTCTATCCGTGATCTTCCTGAGTTCCTCAAGAGACTTCAGACAATTTCTGAAAAGTCCGACATCGAGTTCATTGTAAGTCTCAGTGCTGAGCTTGATGAGCTGGATGCTTCCGTAAGACAGTACGAGATCATTAACAAATAATGATCGTATCAGCTTAACCTTATGGGTTGCCTTGCAAGGGGCAGCCCATTTTTTTCATAATGTATCATGTTGTATCAGACTTATGCAGATTCGCTTCGAAAGAAGTACGGCACAAAAGTATATAAACTCCCCCTGAGTATTCCGGGAACCTGTCCCAACAGGGACGGGACGCTGGGCACCGGCGGATGCACCTTCTGCGGCGCCCGGGGCGCCGGCTTTGAAAATCTGTCAGCAGAGCTGACGGTAACACAGCAGCTTCGCAAAAATATGGAGTACATCGGGAAACGGTACGGCGCAGACAGATTCATTGCCTATTTTCAGAGCTATACCAATTCCTATCTCCCTCAGGAGCAGTTTCGTTCCTATATGGAGGAGGCGGCGGGCTTCGGTCCTCAGATTGTGGAGGTCTGCATTTCCACCAGACCGGACTGTATCGGAGATCCTTATCTCAAAATTCTGCAGTCGGTCAGGGAGCAGTATGGAACTCATATATCTGTGGAACTGGGGCTGCAGAGCTCCAATGCTCACACGCTGAAGAGGATCAACCGGGGCCACGGAGTGGCCGATTTTATCGATGCGGTTCAGCGGATTCACCGCATGGGCTTTGAGGTATGTGCTCATGTGATTCTCAACCTTCCGTGGGACAATGACACGGACGCAGAGGAAACGGCGGATCTTCTCAGTGTTCTTGGAGTGGAGCAGGTGAAGCTTCATTCCCTGTACATCGAAACGGGAACGGAAATGGCCAGGCAGTACGAGGCGGGCCAGTTTGAAATTATTTCCGAGGAGCAGTACGAGGAACGGGTCATCCGTTTTCTTGAGCGCATCCCTTCCGCCATGGCGGTGCAGCGGCTGGTGAGCCGTGCCCCTGCGGAAAACACTCTGTTCTGCAACTGGGGCATGAGCTGGTGGCGGATCCGGGATCAGATCCTTCAGAAGATGGAGGAGCGGGGAAGCTTTCAGGGAAAGCACTGCAGATTTCCCGGGAAATAAGGGAAATGCTCACAATTCTGCGGCGGAACCACCAATTTGCGGTTGTGCTTTATTTGATACATTGTATAATATCATTAATGTTTTTAAGCCGGAGATATCCGGTTTATATAATCAGGCAGGTGAGCCTGGTTCACCTTGTCAGATCAATTCTATTTTTAAATATTTTTTCTGGAGGAAAACAAAATGGCAAAGATTTTTTATCAGAATGATTGTAATCTCTCACTCTTAGATGGTAAGACCGTAGCGATTATCGGCTACGGCAGCCAGGGTCATGCTCATGCGCTGAACCTGAAGGAAAGCGGTGTCAACGTAATCGTTGGTCTTTATGAAGGTTCAAAATCCTGGGCTCAGGCAGAAGCAGCAGGACTGAAGGTTGCTACTGCTGCGGAAGCTGCTGCAGCTGCTGATATTATCATGATCCTGACACCGGATGAAAAGCAGCAGGCAATCTACGAGGAAAGCATCAAGCCGAACCTCAAGGCAGGCAACATGCTCATGTTTGCTCACGGCTTCAACATTCACTTCGGTCTCATCGTACCTCCTGCAGATGTTGACGTAACAATGATCGCTCCAAAGGGTCCTGGCCACACTGTAAGATACGAATACGAAGCAGGCAAGGGTGTTCCTTGTCTCGTAGCTGTATATCAGGATGCAACAGGCAAGGCACTGGATATGGCCCTTGCTTATGGCGCAGGCATCGGCGGTGCAAGAGCTGCAATCCTCGAAACAGATTTCCAGACAGAAACAGAAACTGACCTCTTCGGTGAGCAGGCTGTTCTCTGCGGCGGTGTAACTGCCCTCATGCAGGCTGGTTTCGAAACTCTGGTTGAAGCCGGTTATGACCCGAGAAACGCATACTTCGAATGCATCCACGAAATGAAGCTCATCGTAGACCTCATTTATCACGGAGGCTTCGCAGAAATGAGAAACTCTATCTCCAACACTGCAGAATTCGGTGATTACGAAATCGGAAAGAGAATCATTACAGAAGATACAAAGAAGGAAATGAAGAAGGTTCTGGAAGAAATCCAGGATGGTACTTTCGCAAGAAACTTCATCATGGAAAACAAGGTAGGCAGACAGCACTTCCTGGCTACAAGAAAGATCAAGGCAAATCACCAGCTGGAAGCAGTTGGTAAGGAGCTCAGAAAGATGTACAGCTGGAGCGACGATAAATAAAAACTGCGCAGGTTAGGTATGGAAATAAAAGGTTCAAAGATTATAATGGAATGCCTGCGTGAGCAGGGCGTTGATACGATCTTCGGTTATCCCGGCGGTCAGATCATGCCATTATATGATGCGTTATATGATTACAGAGATGAAATAAAGCACGTGCTGACCAGTCACGAGCAGGGTGCAACCCATGCAGCGGACGGGTATGCCCGTGTGACAGGCAAGGTCGGGGTGGCATTTGCCACCAGCGGCCCTGGAGCAACCAACACAGTTACAGGCATTGCCAACGCGTTTATGGACTCCATTCCTATGGTTGTCATTACGGGACAGGTTCCTTTAAGCCTGATCGGTAAGGATTCCTTCCAGGAAGTGGACATTACCGGCATTACCATTCCTGTGACAAAGCATAACTTCTTTGTCAGCAGAGTGGAGGATATTGCCACTTGCGTAAGGGATGCATTCCGGATCGCCCGCAGCGGCCGTCCGGGTCCTGTTCTGGTAGATGTTCCGAAGGATCTGATGGTGCAGCTTTGCGAGTACACACCGCAGGCGCCTGCGCCTGCAGACCCGGTGCCGGAGCTGTTTACCGATGCGGATATCAGGGCTCTTGCAGAAAAGATCAACCGTGCCAAAGCGCCCCTTCTTTATGCAGGGGGCGGTGTGATTACCGCCGGTGCATCCGCAAAGCTGACTGCCCTTGCAGAAAAAGCAGGGATTCCAGTGGTATCAACCCTCATGAATCTCGGGGCGATTTCCAGAGATCACAGACTTTCACTGGGTATGGTAGGCATGCACGGTTCGAGGGAAGCAAATCAGGCAGTGTTCCACTCCGATCTTCTGATCGCAGTAGGCGCAAGATTCAGTGACCGTGTGACAGGAGATACCAGCCGGTTTGCGCAGAACGCGGACATTGTTCACATCGATATCGACAATTCCGAAATCGATAAGAATGTTACGGTGGGCAGCGCCCTCGTGGGAGATATGAATGTAATTCTGGACAGAGTTCTGGAACTGGTTGAAGAGACGGAGCATCCGGACTGGATGGCGCAGATCGATTCCTTCCGGAAGCCTTCCGACACACCGGCGGATGCCTTTGTACCGGAAAACATTTTCCGCGTGATCCACGAGGTTCTTGGAGACGACGTGATCGTTGCCACAGATGTGGGACAGCATCAGATGTGGACTGCCCAGTACTGGCCGTACAAGGAACCAAATCACAACGTGACCTCCGGCGGCCTTGGAACCATGGGCTTCGGCCTGGGGGCTGCCATCGGTGCACAGATGGGCAAGCCGGATGCGAGAGTCATCCATATTACGGGAGACGGAAGCTTCCGGATGAACTGCAACGAGCTGGCTACGGTAGCGGCACAGAAGCTGCCGATCATTACCATTCTCTTTAAGAACAATGTGCTCGGTATGGTTCGTCAGTGGCAGAAGCTGTTCTTTGACCAGCGGTATTCCGCAACCAATCTTCCGGACGTGATTGATTATGTAAAGCTTGCAGAGGCTTTCGGCCTGACCGGATACCGTGTTGCGGATCTGGAAAGTCTGCGAAACGCCCTCACAGAGGCTGTGGCCAGCGGCCACGGAAATGTCATTACCTGTGACATTGATTCCAACCGGGATGTATTCCCGATGGTTCCTCCGGGCAATGCCATGCACGATCAGGTGCTTTCCGCAGAAGATATATAATTCCTATGAAATGTGAGAAAAACAGGACTCTTCGGAGTTCTGTTTTTTTATCCTTGTGATTCCAGATTATGTAAAAACATGTTGACATTGGCTGTAATAAAATGTAAACTTGTTATAAAACTGGAAAAGGGGGACGAAACATAATGAAAAGACAGGAAAAGAGAAACCGAATGCATCAGGCGTGGTGCATGCTTCTTTGCGTGCTGCTTTTAATGCAGTGGGCAGAGCCCTCGGAGGCTATGGAATATTGGGGGCAGGAGGTGCCGGAGATGACTGTGTCGCCCCGGCTTCAGCTTCCCCTGCATTCCTGGGAGGGCCATGAAGTTGTATTTGGGGATGCTTCCGATTACTGGATCGGAAACGAACGGAAGAATCTTGCAGACATGTATAAGGAAGGAAATGTCCGGGCGGAGTTTTCTGTTTCGGATGAGGCGGTGCAGCTGCACCGGGTCAGCGGAGCCTATGGCCAGAAAAAGGCTGTTTTTGAGGCTCCGGGAAGCTACACCGTGGAAATGACCCTGTATCTGTATGACGGGAGTACCTATACGGCAAAAGGCAGGATTTCCGTGGACCCGGCACCGGAGGTTCAGAGTACGCTTTCAGGTGCTCAGAAGCAGTACCGCCTGCAGAGTCTTTCTGTACGGTGCTATCAGAATCCGGCATTTCCTGTGGAGGAGCTGAAGATCATCCTGAAGAACCGCCAGGCTGAGGAACAGGCTGAGGTCCGGCTGATTCAGGAGGGCAGTCAAAATACGGAGATTATTGAGAGCAAGCACATTTTTCTGCAGAATCCGGAGGTATCTGCAGAGGAAGGCATGGTGCAGGGTAGCGTGGAGTTCCTTGCCGCCTTTTCAGATACTGTGCAGATGGAATACGAGATACAGGCTGTGGACTGCAGAGGGGAGAGCAGCAGGCTGGTGGAGCAGTTTACTGTAAAAGAGGACGAGGCTCCCTGTGCCGAAATAAATATTTCAGATTCTTATATCCGGGAGGAAGGAAGCAACACGGCTTTTGTGATGCTGGAGGATGTCAGTACAGCTGATGGAGATACATTGCAGCGGCAGTGGTATGTCAGGGAGCAGGGCGAGGAGGCCTATACTGCCCTGGAGGAAAAGGAAGGGTATATGGACCTTTCGGACGGGATGAAATCCCGGGTCGGCTTCACAAAGGAGGGCACCGGTTCTTTTTCTGTAAAGCTGCGGGTTACAGATGTATGGTCGGAGGGCACCATGGAAGAAAAGTCTTCCGGGTGGCCTAAGCTGTGGGATGAAACAGAGTGCAGCAGCCGGGTGACCAATACGGCGCCTGTGGTCTCGGTGGGCATGAGTCCCATGAAATCTGCAGATGTTGTGATTCTGACGGCAGGACGCTCAGAGGCGGAACGGTATACGATGGAAGAGGCATTCCGGCAGAAGCTTCTGGAAATGAAAACCGATGCCCATGTGCAGGTGGAACAGCTGGATCCGACCCGTCTGGGCAGCGGGGAGGAACCTCTGGAGGAATGCTTTACGAGAAGGGGCGACTTCGGTTATAACGGTTCGTCTACTTCTTTTGAAAACGGACTTTACCTTATTGATGATGAGGCCCTTTACTGTGTGGACGCAGTCTGGACGGATCCCGACTCCGGCTGGCCGGAGGAACCGTATACTATTTTCAGTCTCGATGCGGCAACGGGGGAGGAACGATGGCATTTTCAGATTACCTCGGAAATTTTTTCCGTAAATCCTTCCGATGCAGCCCTGTATCAGGATGACGGAATGAAATATCTGTACCTTGTGTCCCGTGGGAAAACCATGGTCATCAGCAAGGCTACGGGTCAGCCTGTGACTTTTCTCGACACGGCTGTGGGCGAGCAGAATTTTCTCAGCGGTTCGGTGCTTTACACCTGCAGAGGAACCGGAATTTTCTGCGTTTCACTGGAAGACGGAAAAAGCCGGAGTGTATGGAATGGAGTACTCTCGGGATGTGTCCGGCGCATGGAAGGCAAGCTTGTGACTTATACGAGAAATGCATCCGGCAGCATTCTGAGAATCGCTGTAGATCCTGTAAATGGAGAAGCTTCCACGGACTGCATCGGAACCCTTCCGGCATCTTTGTATCTGGAAAACGGGAAGAACACGGGAGGAACACCGGTGCTGGATGTGGTGGGCATTGATTCTGAGGGCAGGGGGATTGTTCAGATCAACACTCCTCTTTATAACGAGGGAGTCCGGCCCTCTGTTTCCGGATACCGGGCGGTAATTCAGGTTTATAACCGGGACGGAAGTCTTGTGAAACAGTTTGTCCGCTCCTCCGGGGAACCTATGAAAACGGCGGCGGTGACGGATCGCGGGGGACGATTCCATTATGCTGCCGTCTCCTACAGCGGGGATGACAGCGTTTCTGCGGAAATCGTGGGAATCGACCGGGATTACTCCGCAAAAGCAAGCGCTTCGGATCGGAATGGGGATCCTGCAGATTATAGAAATATCCTTTACAGCATCGAGGAAAAGGATGCTGTATACCTGACGCTGGGCGGATACTGCACCTGGATTTACAATCAGACCTGGGGAAACGGACCGGCCCACGGATACCCGGAGCGCTGTCTCAATTTCCGGTTTGATCCGGACACCCAAAGCGCATATAAGACATCACTGCTGCCGGGCTGTGTATCCTTCAGCGAATACGCCAGGAGCTCTTCCATTTACACGGTGATTCACACAGGAAGAAACTCTCAGTATGCAGGAACCGCATCTTTAGACAACACCGTGACCCGGCGGACCCCGTCCGCCCAGGATGTGATGCAGTCCGTTCTCTGCAAGCATCTGCGGGCAGATGAGAGTATGGACTACAAAGTTCTTATTGTTGACGGAAATAGTATTTACGGTAAACTGACGGATTCTGTGAAGGAACTTATGAAAAAAGCAGCAGCAGAACGCGGGTATGTTCTGTTTATGACAGGCATCAGTGCCTCAGACGCATCATCAGAAGATTGTCCGGTATGGAAGCTGGAAGAGGAAGAAAACTGGCCGTCCGCAGTTTTTGAAACCCTTTCGGGGTCGCAGGCGCCTGTGTACGGCAGCGTCAGAGCAGTGGCCGGAGAAGGGGGCGGCAGTCTGTCGAGAATTCTGAAGCTCTCCGGAGACCGGCGGTATTATTACGAATACAAGGCCAGATCGGAGACGGAGGGAGCACCGACCCTGTCGGTGAAGCATGCCTTAAGGTCGATTCTGGAACCTTCCGTTTACGGGGAATCCCAGTGGAGGGTGTATTCTTCTGTTGTAGAGGATTTTGATGATACGCAGCCCGATCCGTTTTTTTCTTATCAGAATTTTTCCGTTTCCGGGGGAATGTACAATGACTGTTATGCTTCGCGGTCAGCAAAGAGCAACGGCCTTGCGGAGCGATCCTCTGTCATAAGCTTTTCTGTTCCGGAGGGGAGCAGAGGGGTTCTTTCCTTCAACTACAGAATTTTCAACAGCTCGGATCAGGGCAGACCCAACGCCAATTATGCTGAGGTGGACGGCATGCGGTGGGAAATGCCCTGCGGAACAGCAGGAAGCGGAAGCTATACCCATCCTGTCATACTGGAGCCCGGAGAACACACCCTGCTGCTTCATACCGGAGGATACGGCGGAAAAATTGTAAACTATACATATATTGATGATCTGAAGCTTTCCTGGGTGACCCGGCATGATCCCGGTGAAGGAGAAGAAAAGGAGGAGCACCCGGTGCTTCAGGGGGACGGAAGCATTCTTGTCACCGGAAGCTTTATGACGCCGGGAGATGCATCTGTCTACCGGGAGATGAATAGTATTGATTATGTGGAAGGTCAGCCGGGGGCGGCTGCTTTTACCAGAGCAGTTCAGATCAGTGAGAATTCCAGGGGACTGTACATTGAGCTTCCGGAAGGAAAAAAGGCGTTGTCAGCCTCTGTGACGCTGCGATCCCGGGTGCTTCCAAAGTATAATGTATCTTATGAAATGGGAGGATACGGCAGTCTGATCTGCTATGGAACCGTGAAAAGCCCCGGTTCCACTCTGAGTGCAGTTCCTGCGGAGTGGCGCTTCTTTTTTCCGACCCTCACCGGTACGACAGGATGCACCGCGGGCTACAGCTCCTACCGGGGAACCAGCGGCTCCTTTGCGGATATGGCTATGTATGTTTCTGACAGTACAAATGCTCTGGTGGAGGAGCACCGGTTTATTAAATCGGAAACAGAATCCGGAAGAAAAACCCTGTTTCTTGGAGAAAACCCGTATGACGGGCAGACGGAGCTGTGTCTGAAGCTGCCGGAGGGCAGTACAGGACTCTGGGATTTCAGCCTCTATACGATTGAGAACGGAAGGAAGCTGTATCTGTGCCGGGATGAACTGGCGGGCCATGAGACTCAGCTCACATGGAGTCAGAACAATGTATCCGTAAGTCCGGGAGGAATCATGGAGAATGGAGAGGAAGACATTCCGATTTACACAAAGGGGCAGACTGTAGATTATAATGTAGAATACTGGGATTATGAAAATGACCCTTCCGGAGAATCCTTCTGGCGTTATGTGTTTCAGCCTGCCGGAGAAGATACCTTTGATCAGGCGGCTGCTGTACTGGATCAGGAGGGACGTGTGATTCAGGAATCGGACCAGATTCTGAAAGAGCCTGTAACCAGGTTTTACAGCGAGGGCAGGTATATTGTGGAGCACTGGCAGAAGGATGATACACAGCGGAATGGAAAAGGAGACCCTGGGGAAAACAAAGAGAGCAACCATGTGTTTCTTACATTTTATGTGGGAAGTCTGGCAGACGCTCCATGGATCCGTTACATCCGAACTATACCGGATACCCTTCGGGAAGGCGACCCTCTGGAACTGGAAGTTTCTGTGGATGATGCAGACAGAGAAGAGCTGACTTTGGAAACGGAACTTTATCTCGGCGATAAAAAGATCGGTGCAAGCCGGATAGAAGAAATTCTGCCGGGTGTACAGGGATATGATGCGGTCCGCATCCGGGATCTCTGCGAATCTGCAGTGTCAGGAAGCTACAGAGCGGTGTGCACGGTCAGGGATGCTCATGGAACGGGGATCGGAAGCTATTCGTTTCGTGTTCTGACTGCAGGATCTGTTGAGGGAAGGGTTCAGCATACGGAACAGTGGGAGGAAAACCGGCAGAGGGCAGGCAGACCGCCCCTTACCTTCTGGCCGGGGGAACGGCTGATGCTTCTGGCAGAAACCGAAGGGGCGCCGGATCAGGTGACAGCCTGGATTGAGGGCGAGACGGAGATCTGCCGCCTGGAGGAATCGGATTCCGGCATATTTCAGGGAAGCTTGTGGTCGGAGGATATGATGTATCGATGGAAGAAAGATCCGGTGGAAAAGACGGTGGTTTTCTGTGCCCGTTACGGGGAGGAGGAAAAGCTGTCAGAGACAGTTATCACCTTTGATAACAGCAGGCTTTACTGGAATCTGTATCAGAAAAAGGGTGCCTGAACGGCACCCTGAAAACAGGTTACTGACCGATGACCGGGAATGGATCGCAGCATCCTGAAGGAGGCTGACAGCATGGTGTGCAAGGAGGCGGGCACACAGGGCGGCAGGCATTGCCGCAGGAATCCACATCCTCTGCAAGGTCATCTTCTTCGTCAGAACGGTTCAGCTGATTCGGGAAGAGCTGCGGGAAGCTGCCGCAGACCTGAGAAGTGTTTGGAGAAAGCTCAACAAATCCGGTGGAAAGAACGCAGAGCTGAACAGGAACGATGATCTTTTTCTCGCAGTTCACACAAAGTGCAATGATAAGGTTTGCTGAAACTTCGCCGGTAGGACTTACTGTCAGATCTCTGCCGAAGCTGTTTGTGGCAAGCCGTGTTTCGCATCCGATATTGCACAGCTCGGTGAATCTCGGAAGGAACGCTGTGTCGAAAACAGAAGGCATGCACATTTCAAAGAAGCTGGTGAGAAGCAGCGGTGAAGCAGGTGTGGCGATATTGACATTTGCAGTCACCGGGAAGCAGATTTCTCTTCCGAAATTGTCAACCAGAATGAGATCGAGGGTGATGATCACATGACCGGAAATGCAGACCTTCTGCGTTCCGAAGATCGGTGTACCCCGGTCGTTGTTGTCGCAGCATGTAGTGTCCGTATAAAGAAGCCGTTCGGACAGTGTTCCGTCCGGGCCGATGACGCAGACTTCACCGTTGGAGTCACTGACAAAGCTTGCTCCGGATATGGTCGTATTTGCTGTGATCTTCAAGTTGGAAGGATCGTTGATATTTGCCGGGTTGAAAAACTTCTTGCAGCGGATTCCGGAAATTCCGGCGATCCGGAAGCCGGAAGGAACAGCCGGCGTAAAACGCTGTTCGGAAACGGTTTTCAGCCCCTGAAGATTCAGAAGGACTGCGTCATAGATCTTCTGTACATAGATCGGCTCTGCAACAACATTGGAGAGATCGCCGTCAAAATGGCAAAGCTCGTTGGCATTACAGCAGTTATCTTTTGTGTCAGGTGAAATACAGCCGGAATTGCTTACGTTTCCGCATGATGAATGAAAACCCGAATTACAGTTTGAAAAACAGTTCATATTTTTCCTCCGTTTCTAATTGAAAAGCTGCTGTTTCAATATCGTATTCCGGGAGGGCGGAAGATGTGACAGGGGGCTTTTAAAAAAGCCGGGGAATGAAAGAAATGAATTTTCTGCTGATCTTCCTGCCGGTACGGAAGACAAGAAAAACATTACAAAATATTCTCAAAATATTCTTAAAAAGGTGGATATTTTAGAAATGTATGGTATAATCAGTTCTCGTGGGAAGTCAGTTTGTTCTTTACAGACTGCGCGGAACTCATTCTACTATTGTATTTTTTAAGGAGGTTATTCAAATGACTTGCACAATGGACGAAATCGTAGCAGCAGCAAAGGCTAGAGGTTACAAGACTAAGTATAAGATTGACTCAAAGAACAATTCTCAGTATGCCATCATCACAAAGGACGGCAACAATCTTGAACTTCGTTATGTTGACCAGGCAAGAGCTACTGGTGAAGGCAGTGTAAGACAGCACGTAGGAAGCCTTATGAAGGATTTCCCAGGTACAACAGACGAACTGCTTGACTGGTATGAAGAACAGTTAGCTAACAGAAACAGAGATTGCAAGATCGCTGATTATGTTGAACCAAGACTTGCAGCTGAATAATAAAATTCTTTAAATATCCTGACCGGAGGCAGATGCCTCCGGTTTTTTCATATATTGCGGCGCTCTGCGCCGCCCATGGGGCCTGTCGGAGACAGGGTCTTTGGGACAGAAAAAAATTCGTTCATCTTTGGGGTTGATTTTTTTATTTTCTTGATTATAATAAGTGTTAGCACTCATGAATGATGAGTGCTAACAAAATGACAGCGGTCGGAAGATCCGCTGAAACGGAATCAATTATTATCTAATATAAAAGAGGTGCAACAAATGGCAAAAAAACAGTTTAAGGCAGAATCAAAAAAACTGCTGGATATGATGATCAATTCCATCTACACAAATAAAGAAATCTTCCTGAGAGAGCTGATCTCAAACGCAAGCGATGCGATTGACAAGCTCTACTATGAGGGTCCGGAAGGCATGACCAGAGATGATTTTTATATCGCTTTGGAGACAGACTTTGAGGAAAGAACCGTTTCCATTATCGATAACGGCATCGGTATGACAAAGGATGAGCTCGAGAAAAATCTGGGCACCATTGCAAAGAGCGGCTCTCTGGAGTTCAAGAAGTCTCTGGAGGACGGAAAGGATATCGATATCATCGGCCAGTTCGGTGTAGGCTTCTATTCTGCTTTTATGGTTGCCGACAAGGTAACTGTTGTTTCCCGCAAGTTCGGTGAAGAAGAATGCTGGCAGTGGGAATCCACAGGTGCCGACGGCTATACACTTCTCGAAAGTGCTATGGTTGGTCATGGTACACGGGTTATTCTCCATATCAAGAACAACACACAGGATGAAAACTACGACGAGTACCTGTTTGACTACAAGCTGCGTGCTCTGGTAAAGAAGTATTCTGACTACATCAGATACCCGATTCAGATGGAAGTGGAAAAGAGCCGCAAGAAGGAAGACGGGGAAGACAATCAGTTCGAAACATATACTGCAATCGAAACACTCAACAGCATGGTTCCTCTCTGGAAGAAGAAAAAGAGTGAGATTGAGCAGGAACAGTATGATATGTTCTTTAAGGAAAAGTTCTACGCAACGGAAGAACCGCTCAGAACGATTCATTACAGCGTAGAGGGCACATCATCCTTCAATGCGCTGCTGTTTATCCCAAAGAGACCGCCGTTCAACTACTTCTCGCCGGATTATGAAAAGGGTCTTCAGCTTTACTCCAGCGGCGTACTGATCATGGATCACTGTGCAGATCTGATTCCGGATCACTTCGGTTTTGTAAGAGGTATTGTGGACTCACAGGATCTGGATCTCAATATTTCAAGAGAAACACTGCAGCAGAACAGACAGCTTAAGAATATCTGCAAGAACATTGAAAAGAAGGTCAAGAACGAGCTCATGACCATGCTCAACACGGACAGAGAGGCTTATGACAAGTTCTTCAGCGACTTCGGTCTTTCCATCAAGTTCGGCCTGTACAACAGTTTCGGCCATCTGAAGGATGAGCTTCAGGATCTCCTTCTGTTCTACTCTTCAAAGGAAAAGAAGCTGGTTACTCTCAGCGAGTACGCTTCCAGAATGCCGGAAGACCAGAAGTACATCTACTATGCAACAGGCAAGGATATTGCGCAGATCGAGCGTCTTCCTCAGATCGAGCTTCTGCTGGATAAGGGCTATGAAGTGCTCTACATGACAGACGAAGTGGATGACTTCATGATCCGTATGATCCGCGATTTCCAGGAAAAGCCGTTCCGCTCTGCAGCAGGGGAGGACCTGGGAATAGAGGAGACAGAAGAAGAAAAGCAGTCCTTCGAAAAGGCAAAGGAAGAAAGCAAGGATATGCTTTCAAAGATGAACGATATGCTGGGCGGCCGCGTAAAGGAAGTTCGTATTTCACAGCGTCTGAAAAACAATCCGGTGTGCCTTACAGTAGATGGCGATGTCTCACTGGAAATGGAGCGTGTAATGAATTCCATGCCGATCCAGGAAAAGGTGGAATCACAGAAGGTTCTGGAAATCAATCCAAATCATTCTGTATTTGCAACCCTGACAGAAACCTTCCAGTCAGGAGACGAAGCAAAGCTCCGGATCTACGCTTCTCTTCTTTATGATCAGGCGGCTCTCATCGGAGGTCTCCCTGTAGAAGATCCTGTTGCCTTCTCAAATCATATCTGTGATTTAATGAAATAAGCATATACAGAATCATTGCTATAAATAATTACGATTGGAATGTGGGCATCCGCCAGGCGGATGCTCATTTTCCGTTTTTGTCCATTTACAAAAATTTGCGGAGCACCATTTGCTGTGTTAATATATCTTTACTGTTTACATCTGAGCAATAAATAAGCATTTAAACAGATGAGGAAAGGAATACGGGCATGGTAGATTTGGAAGGAATTCTGGAAGTACTGAATCATGCGGGAATCGTTGCGTATACAGACCAGTTTGGGAATTATCAATATGTGAACAGCCAGTGGGAGAAGAGCACAGGAATTCCTGCAAAGGAAGCCATCGGAAAGAATGTGGAGGCTCTGATGGAGGGCTCCGGGGTAATGCTTGCTCTGAGAACAGGAAGGGTGATTACAGGAGAAATGTTCATCCGCACAAGCTATCGGAAGAACGTTTCAGCGATTATGAGATACCAGCCGGTTGTGGATAAAAAGAAGAATATCACAGGCTGTCTGATCTGGTCCATATTCGATACCCTGGACGAAGCCCAGAACTTCTGCGCCTCTCTGGAACAGATGCTGGAGGAGTTTGAATATCTGAAGGAACACGGCAGCGAACGGAAAAGCGCCAAATATACTGTGGAAAGTATTATCGGCGAGAGCCAGGCCATGAAGGACATGAAGGAACAGATCTACATTGCAGGTGCCTCCAATGCAGCATGTCTTATAGAAGGAGAGACCGGCACAGGTAAGGAACTGGTTGCTCATGCAGTGCACAATGTCAGCCTGCGGAATGCATTTCCCTTTGTGCGGGTCAACTGTTCGGCCATTCCGGAAAATCTTATGGAGTCGGAATTCTTCGGCTACGAAGAGGGAAGCTTTACAGGAGGACTGAAGGGCGGCAAGGCCGGAAAGTTCGAGAAGGCGCATCTGGGGAGCATGTTTCTGGATGAGGTCAATGCCATGAGCATGTCCATGCAGCCGAAGCTTCTGAGGGCCCTTCAGGAAAAAGAGATCGAACGGATCGGCGGAACCGAAAGCATCCCGGTAGATGTCCGCATCATTGCGGCGTCCAACATGCCTCTGAAAAAGCTGTCGGAGCAGGGGATCTTCCGGAAGGACCTTTATTACCGTCTCAATATAATGAATATAAAAATCCCGCCTCTGCGGGAGCGGAAAGAAGACATCCTGCCCCTTGTGCAGTCTTTCATAGCAAAATACAATGCAGAGACTCTGCGGAATGTAAAAGGAATATCCGAGGAGGCTGTGGCATATCTTATGGAACATGACTGGCCGGGCAATGTCAGAGAACTTCAGAATGTCATTGAGAGAACCATGGCATCCACCTGGGATGAAACTCTTGAACTGGAGCATTTTAAAAAATTCAATCCGGATTACGATGCATTTGGCAATTATGAAAAACAGAGACAGCTTTCTGATGAAAAAAATGATTGCAGTCAGCCTGCCTCCTCCGGCGGAGCAGCGACTTTAAGTGAACAGAAAGCAGAGAGTGAGAAGCAGGCCATCATAAAGGCTTTAAGGGATGCAGGCGGAAATAAAACAAAGGCCGCAGGCCTGTTGAAAATTTCACGAACATTATTGTATAAAAAACTGGAAAAGTATAGTATTTCATGATAATATATAATTTGTAAGCGAACGAATGTCAGTCGACGGCTGTTATTCGTTACTTAAATAAGAAAGTGCGTACACTATGGTTTACACTATGTGTAAACCAATGTTTACAAGTGTGTACACTTTCACGAACAAATCTCAATCACTTTCTTTTTTACAGGCGGACCGTCTCGATGAAAAATAAAATGTGTATGAAAAAGCATTGAAAAAATCGACTTGGTCAAAAGCTTGTAAAATCAACGGTTTTCCCGTTGTTTTCTATTCGTTTGAAAAATATTTAACATTTTTTTAACGAAAATGAAATGTTTTGGCACGCATATTGCGTTTCAAAAAGATTGGCTCGTGATTGTCGATCGCAATGAAAAAACTATTGCTATTGAAAAGAAAGAAGGTAAACAAATGTTTGGTTTCACAGATGACATGAATGAAAAAGTTGCACTCGTAAAAGAGTTCTGCGACAAATGGATTTATCCAAACCTCGATGAAATTGATGCTGGTAAGTGCTGCCCTGATTACATCTGGGACGAATGGTGCAAGATTCCTGGTTTTGCGAGCCCATGCGCACCAAAGTTTACTGGCGGCGAAGAAATGCCTTTTTCTACTTGTATCGCTATGTGGGAAGAACTCGGTAAGGCAGATGTAGGCTGCGCTACTGGTTTCGGTTCAAACAACCTCGGTTCATTCCCTATCCTCTTAACAGGTACTAAGGAACAGCAGATTGAACATTTCGGCAACCTTCTCGCAGGTAAGTTCGGTGCTTTCGGTCTTACAGAAAAGGGCGCAGGCTCAGATGCCGGCGCTGTAGCAACCGAAGCAGTTAAGAAGGGTGACAAGTACATCCTGAACGGCGACAAGTGCTATATCACAACTTCCGGTAAGGCAATCGATACTAATTCTACATTAGCTATCGCTGCTTCTACTGATAAGTCCCTCGGAAGCAAGGGTCTCACAATGTTCTTAATCCCAGGTAATACTCCTGGTCTCACATATGTTAAGGAAGAAGACAAGATGGGTATCAGAGGATCCCAGACTTGCGAATTACATCTTGAAAACGTAGAACTTCACGAATCAAGAATCCTCGGCGGACCTGAAGGTATCACAGATGCTAACGGCAAGCACGTTGGTGGTGTAGGCTTCGGCTTCAAGACTGCTATGATGACACTGGATGCTGGACGTGCTGTAGTAGCTGCACAGGCAAACGGTCTCGCTATGCAGGTTATCGAAACTCTCGTTGAATACGGTCAGACTCACATGGAAGGCGGCAAGCCACTCTCTGCTAACAAGGCATTCGCTTTCAAGGTTGCTGAACTCAGAGCTAACCTCGAAGCAGGCAGACAGCTCGTTTACCATACAGCTTTCATGAGAGATGCTGGTCTCAACCACGGTATGGAATCATGCATGTCTAAGCTCTACTGCACAGACAACGCAATCAATACTACAAGAGAAGCTATGAACCTTATGGGTGTTAACGGTCTTAAGAAGGGCTCTAAGATGGAAAAATTATTCAGAGATGCCCGTATCCTTTCTATCTATGAAGGTACAAATCAGGTACAGAGATTAGTAATCACAAATTCACTCTTCCCTGCAAAGAAGAAGTAGTTGAAGGATTACATCGGTTTATCCGCTGATTCGTAGTTGAATAGAAGAATGACTTTTAAGGAGGATTATTCAAAATGAGTGAAAAAAGTTTAATTCAGAAGGCCGCTGCAGATTTTGCTGCTGCAACATTAGCACCTGTTTCTTTCGTTCCTGAAAAGACAGCTGAATATACAGAAGATGCAGTTAAGGAAATGGCTGCAAAGGGATTTTTAAAGGTTGCTGACTTAGAAGAAGCTGCAATCGTTGCTGAAGAATTCGGTAAGGCAAACGCTTCTATGGCAGAAGTAGCTGTAGTTGCAAACGTTACAGCAAACGTTCTTGCTGATTACGGTGCTGCTGCTGACGCTCTCACTGGTTACGCTGTATATGAAGAAGGCGTATCATGCGGCGGCGTTACAGCTGAAAAGGCTGGCGATGCTTATACAATCACTGGTACAAAGATCGCTGCTGCTCTCGGCGGTGCTGCAGAACAGTACATCGTTATCGCTTCTTTAGACGGCGCTCTCGCTGCTTTCGTTGTTAAGGCTGCTGATGCTAAGGCTGAAAAGTTTGATAAGCTCGGTCTCAGATCTTATCCGACTGCAACCCTTACATTTGCTGCTGCTCCTGCAGTTCTCCTCTCTGAGGACGGCGCTAAGGTAAGAGCAGAAATCAACGCTAAGATCGATACATTAAACTGCTTCGTAGCTGCTGGTATCGCTGATACTGCATGCAACACTTCTGTAGAATATGCAAAGACAAGAGTACAGTTCGGTGCTCCGATCGCTAAGATCCCTGCAGTTCAGTTCATGCTCGCTGACATCGCTGCTGCTAAGTTCATCCTTCAGGCTGTAGGTGAAAAGGCTCTCGCAGCTGTTATGTCCGGCAAGGACTACATCGTTCCATGCGCATGCGCTAAGTATCAGGCTGCCAAGTCTGCTTTCGATGCAGGAACAAACTGTGTTCAGATCCACGGTGGTACTGGTTATTCAAGAGAATATCCAATCGAAAGATACTACAGAGAAATGAAGACTTTATTCACAAACACTGATTATGTTGATTACGCTGAAAAGACAATCTCAGTTGACTTATTAAAGTAATCAGATAAACAAACCAATATTCGTAATTTTAATCAAAGCAATGCTTGATTATAATTAATACACTATCGGGATTTTCGTGTGCATGCACGAACTGCAATCGTGCATGCACGTTTATGCGAAAATGCCGGTCACTTAACAAACCAATATCACAATTTTTTAAGGAGGTGGCTTGTTTGAATATTTTAACTCCATTCGAGTATTTCTGTCCTGAAACTCTGGACGAAGCTCTGGAACTCTTAGCTACTAAAGAAGATGCTAAGGTACTCGCTGGCGGTACAGACTTAGTTGTACAGCTTAAGGAAAAAATGATTCATCCAGCAAACGTAATCGATATCACTCGCATTCCTGAACTGAACGAGTTCAAGGTAGAAGACGGCAAGGGCGCTGTACTTGGTGCATGCACAACTGACGCTTTCTGCGAATTCTCAGAAGAATTAAAGGCTAAGTATCCTGCATTTGCTTATGCTGCAGGCGAAATCGGCGGACCAAACATCAGAGAAATGGGTACTATCGGTGGTAACCTTTCCAACTCTGGTCCTTCAGCTGAAACTCCGGGATCCCTCATCTGCTACAGAGCACAGCTCGTACTCGCTAGCAAGAAGGGCGAAAGAACAATCCCTGTAGAAGATTTCATCACTGGTAACAGAAGAAACGTTCTCGAACCAGGCGAAATCATCAAGACTATCATCCTTCCAGAACCAGCTGCTAATACATATGTAAAGTATCATTACGTAGGTATGAGAAGCTCAATGGAAATCGATATTGCTAATATGTGCATCAGACTTGACGTAGATGGCGACACTATTACTGACGCTATGTGCGTAATGGGTTCTGTTGCAATTAAGCCTCTCATTTCTGAAAAGGTTCCAGCAATCCTCAAGGGAACTAAGGTTGGCGACGAAGAAGTAATCAAGAAGGCTGCTGAAGCTGCTGCTTCTGAAGTACACCCAATCACTGACGTAAGAGCTTCTGCTGACTACAGAGTAGACGTTATCGGTGCTCTCTGCAGAAGAATCTTAAGAGAACTTGCTGAAGATATTAAGAAATAGGAAAGGGGTGTATACAAATGGCAAAGAAGCAGTTAATTACTTTAAATATTAATGGCGAAGATTATGACCTCAGAGTATTCCCTACTGATATCCTCGCTGATGTTCTTAGAAAAGAAGCTGGTCTGACTGGTACTAAGAAGGGCTGCGGTCAGGGCGACTGCGGTGCTTGCTCAGTTATCATCGACGGCAAGTCTGTAGTATCATGCCTCACTCTCGCAATCGCTTGCCAGGGTAAGAAGATCACTACAATCGAAGGTATTGCAGATCATAAGACTGGTGAAATGAACCCAATCCAGAAGGCATTCCTCAATCACGGTGCTGTTCAGTGCGGTTTCTGCACACCTGGTATGATCATGAATTCTTACAACTTATTAACTAGAAATCCACATCCTACAAGAGCTGAGATTAGAAGAGCACTTTCTGGTAACCTGTGCAGATGTACTGGTTACATCCTCATTTTCGAAGCTGTAGAAGCATGTGCAGCAGAAGGCGGGGTGTTATAATATGTCAATGAATAAGATGTTCGAAGTATCTAACAAATATCATGATTATAAGGACTACACTAGAGAGTTCACAGAAGTAGGTAGATCTATTCCTCGTCTGGACGGTCCTCTGAAGGTTACTGGTAAGCTCCAGTACACTGATGACCTTTCTTTACCAAGAATGTGCTATGCTAAGATCTTAAGATCTCCACATGCACACGCTATCATCAAGAACATTGATTTCAGCAAGGCTCTTGAATTAGACGGCGTACTCGACGTTCTCACTGGTAAGGACTTCCCAGTTGATTACGGTATCGTAGCTCACTCAGCAAACGAAGAAGTACTCGCAAGAGAAAAGGTTCGTATGTGGGGTGAAGGTGTTGCAGCTGTTTGTGCTACAACTGAAGAAATCGCTGAAAAGGCTCTCGAACTCATCGACGTTGAATATGAACTCCTCCCAGTAGTTGTAGATGCTCGTAAGTCAGAAGCATTTGCTCAGGAAACAGGCGTTCTGATCCACGAAGATAAGCCAAACAATATCGCTCACCAGGGTACTCAGCAGTACGGTGATGTTGATGCTATCCTCGCTGAATCTGATATCGTTATCGAAAACGAATTCTATTCATGCCAGTATCATCAGTCATTCATCGAACCACAGTCTGCATTAGCTGACTTCGATGTACATAAGGGTAAGCTTCACCTCTGGGCTACTTGCCAGGTTCCACACTACACTCATCAGCAGTTAGCTAAGGTTCTCGGCATGCCTATGAAGGACATCAGAATCACAGTTCCACTGCTCGGTGGTGGTTTCGGTGGTAAGGGTGTTGCTACAACAGCTGACTTCGTAACTTCTAAGTTCTCTTCAAGAATCGGTCGTCCTGTAAAGTGCACATACGAAAGATCTGAAGTATTTGCTCAGAACCAGGGTCACCATCCTTGCTACATGAAGTTCAGAATGGGCTTCGACAAGGAAGGTCATATCACAGCTGTAGACTTCAACAACCTGATGGTTGCTGGTGCTTACATGTCTTGGGGTGTTGTAGTATTATTCTACACAGCTTCTATGACTCACGTTCCTTACGTAACTCCAGCTGCTAAGTTCATTGGTAAGCTCGTTTACACTAATACAAATACTTGCGGTGCTCACAGAGGTCTCGGTGGTGCACAGCCAAGATTCGCAATGGAAATCATGATGGATATGGCAGCTGAAAAGCTCGGCATGACTCCATTACAGATCAGATTACTCAACGCAGTTGAATCAGGTCATACTTGCCGTTCAATGATGTACATCCCACACTGCGAATACAAGAAGACTCTCCAGACTGCTGCTGACAACTGTGATTTCGAAGCTAAGTACGGTCACCTCCCATTCGGTGAAGGTATCGGTATCTCAGGTGGTTACTACATCACTGGTACTTCTTATACTCTGTACCTCTCATACAAGCCACATACAGTAGCTAACGTTAAGATCGAAAACGAAAACAATGTCGTTCTCTTCTGCGGTACTACAGATATCGGTCAGGGTATCGATATGGTAATGGCTCAGATGGCTGCTGAAACTCTCGGTATCAGATCTGAAGACGTTAAGGTAGTTTCAAGAGATACTGAGCTCGCTACATTCGACCTTGGTACTTTCGCATCACGTGTAACTTACGCTGCAGGTTGGGCTATCAGAAGAGCCTGCGAAGCTGCTAACCAGCTGCTCTTCCCTGTTGCTGCTGCTATCATGGGCTGCCGTGGTCAGGAAGTTGGCGTTAAGGACTATCAGTTCTACTCAATCTATGAAAAGAAGAGAAAGACTGTTGACTGGAACGAAGTAGTAGATCAGTACATCTCTGCTAACGGTCCAATCATCACTGCTGGTCAGTTCACTCCACCAAGAAGAAAGGGTATCCAGCAGGGTGGTAACATCGGTCACTCACCAACATTCGGCTTCACTACTCAGATCGCTCACGTTAAGGTTGACCTGTACACAGGTAACATTCACGTTCTCGACATTACAGAAGCTGGTGACCTTGGTCAGCCAATCAACCCAATGTCTTGTGAAGGTCAGGTTCACGGTTCTATCCAGATGGGTATGGGCCACGCATTACTCGAAGAAATGAAGTATGCTGATGATGGTAGATTACTCAACCCATCATTCCACGACTACAAGCTCGTTGGTACTATCGATATGCCAGAAGTTAACGCTACAATCGTTGAATCATTTGACCCTTCAGCTCCTTACGGTGCTAAGGAATCAGGTGAAGGTCCAGTTCAGCCTACACCACCAGCAGTATTCAACGCTGTATACGATGCTATCGGCTTCAGATGCACTGAGCAGCCTCTCCATCAGGAAAAGGTTCTCAACTACCTCAAGTCTATTGGCAAGAACCTCTAATCATAAGCATATTGTGATTAAGATATTAAGGGATGCTGGAAACAGCATCCCTTTTTTAAGTATTTTAAAAGACCGGAGGACAGATTATATTCCTCAAATGAATTATGTATGCAAGCCCTTCTATTCTGGTGATTATTATTGACGAAAAGGGTTACAAAGGTATAAAATATAGACAGTTTGTGTATATGTATTTGATTGGAGGAACAACAAAATAACATGAGTAATCCATATAAAACGCGCGAGGGCGGAGCAACTGTTACGGTTTTTGTTCCGTATGACTGCCGCAACAATTGTCCTTTCTGTGTAAACAAGGAAGAGTACAGCAATACAGAAGGATTCAGTCTTGAGAAGATCTGCGAAAGCATTCGGACTATGGATGCCATCACTCCATATTGCGATTTTGTTTTTACGGGTGGCGAGCCTTTTTCAAATCTTGATTCACTTCAGGTTCTTCTCGATCAGGTTCCTGCGACACATAAGGTGTTTATCAACACCACGTTCCCTGTGTTTGAGGATCAGCCTGGGGAAGCCATGATCGAGTTCTGTGAAAGAAATAAGGACAAGATCACATGCATCAATATTTCAAGACATCTGGTAAAATACGTGGAAGAATCTCCGGACGAGCTTCTTGGTCAGATTCCTGTAAATACACGTGTAAACTGCGTTCTTTACAAAGATTATCCGACGGATCGTCTCATGAATTATGTGGAAAGATTCAAGAAGTACAATATTCCGATTCAGTTCCGTTTTGACTATACGGATACCACTCCTGAAAATCTTTACGAGGAGGAACACGATAAGATTCTGAAGGATCTGAAGAATCTCTTCCCTTATACAGGTCTTGATGGCTGCAGAATGAGATGCGGTTATCATTTTGACTATGAGGGTCTGGAAATGACTTATCACAAGACCCTTCCGTATTCGACCATTGTTGAGACCGGCGAGGATGGTGTTACCTACGACATTCTGTACGATATTCTGATCAAGCAGAACGGTGATATTCACGGAGACTGGGATGGCAAAATTCTCGATGTCGAAAAGTACCGGAATGTGACTTTTGAGCCATATGATCTCGTGTGGAGAGAGATCTGCAAGTAAAAATCTGCAAGCTGCTTCCCTGGGAGGCAGCTTTTTTTCTTGGGTTTAGTTGAAATTTAACAGAACGAAATGATTTGACGAGGATCAAGTTTGACCGGCGCAATGTATACAGTAATTCATCCTTGAATTATCACACAGTATAATATAGAATAGGAGTGTATGAGCAGCGGGTCGACAGGGATCCGCTTTTTTCTCATAAGACATGTAAGAAAGAAGGAGTTGTTCTGCCGGTGAGCAGCCGGCGGCAGGCGCGGGACGACGCTGCAGGTTTTTCGTGTGTCAGGCAGAACGGGAGAAAGTTTTTGAAAAAGGAAATAATTAAGGCTGAGGATTCTGTTGGAAAGATCCTTGCTCATGACATTACCAGAATTGTAAAAGGAGAATTTAAAGGTTCTGTTTTCAAAAAGGGCCATGTGATTCGTCAGGAAGATGTTGAAACTCTTCTGAATGTGGGTAAAAACAATATATATGTGCTGGAGCTTACCGATGAGGAAGTTCATGAAGATGAAGCGGGTATCCGACTTGGCAACGCCATCAGCGGCAGCGGTACATACACGGTTCCGCCTTCTGAGAGCCGTGTCAATGTTTTTGCAGAGCATGACGGTCTGCTGAAGATCAATAAGGAAGCAGTCAACAGGATTAATGATCTGCCGTATATCATTGTGTCGACGCTTCCGGACAATATGCGGGTAAAGAAGGGGGATATGGTTGCCGGAACAAAGGTAATCCCTCTGGTAATCGACGCTGCAGATCTCAGGGCTGCAGAAGCAGCCGCTTCTGAGTATGACTGGATTATTGAAGTGAAACCGTTCCAGCGTAAAAAAGTGGGATGTGTTATCACCGGAAGTGAAGTATATTATAATAGAATCCCGGACGCTTTTGCACCGGTTATTACAGAAAAGGTCGAGTCCTATGGATCAGAGATCCTGGAGATCACATATGCTCCGGATGATCTGGAAATTATTTCTCAGAAGATCCTGGACTTAAAGAATAAGGGAGCCGAGCTGATCTTTACAACCGGAGGTATGTCTGTAGATCCGGATGACCTTACTCCGACAGCCATTAAGCATGCCGGTGCGGAGATCGTGACCTACGGAGCATCCGCCCTGCCGGGCGCCATGTTTATGATGGCATACCTGGATGGCATTCCGATTATGGGCGTCCCTGCCTGCGGAATGTTTTTCCGCACGACGGTAGTGGATCTTCTTCTGCCGAGAGTGCTTGCAGGAGAAAGAATCGTTCGAAGTGATATTACGCAGTTGGGAGTAGGCGGACTTTGCATGCAGTGCGAAGTGTGCGTATGGCCAAAGTGCACATTTGGAAAATAAAAGAAAGGAAGAAGATTATATGGCTGAAACATATACAAGAGAATGGAAATTCAGAGCCTGGAATCCTGAGGCACACAAGATGCTGTCTCCGGAAGATCTGGAAGAACCGGATACAGCGGAAGACGCCCCGAAAACTATTTTCGGCAAGCTCGTTGACGGCGTACTTCGCGTAGAAGATTATAAGACACAGCCTCCTGTGCAGTATCTGGTGCAGCAGTGTACAAACTGGTACGACAAAGAGCAGAATGAAATTTATGAAGGGGATATCGTTGAGGTTGACGGAAAGATTTATCAGGTCATCTGGGATGATATTACATCCGGATATCTGTTCCTCGGAGATGATATGGAAACCACTCCGGGAGGTGCATATCTGGGAGACTTTATCAAAATTGAAGGCAATATCTTTGAAAACGGGGATGCAGATCCGGAGGACCGGCGCAGAGTATTAAAGTTCAGAGCGTGGGATCCTACCACAAAGACCATGTATCTGCCGGAGGATATCAAGGATCCTGAAACAGATATGACTATGTCTATTTATGCGTACCTTTCCTTTGGCGCTTTATATATCTACGATCTCAGAACCGATCCGCCGGTGGAACTGATTCCTATGCAGTCTACCGGATGGAAGGATATGAATGGTGTCGAGGTATTTGAAGGTGATATTATCGCAGTAGGCGAAGAAGAGGTAATTGCAGAAGTATCATGGAGCGATGAAGTGGGACAGTTTATTCTCGTCGCACAGGATGGTTCCATTTACCCTGGTTCCGACAGCCTGGTGGAACAGACAAAGCTCGTAGGAACGATTTATCAGAATCCGGAACTTGTTCCGAAGTCACTTTAGTATCAAAAACAGGAGGACATAACAATGATAGATGAATATCTCGATAAAAATGATCTGGATATCAACGATCCGGCCACCATTGCGCGCTTTGACGGAATGTACGTGGATTTTTATCTGGAAGATGATATGTTTGAGATTGAAGGTAAATTCTTCACCATCGACAATCAGCTTTACATCGAGGTACACGATGCCGTAATGCACATCCTCGAAATGGCCGGCAAGGAGCTGCGCCTCGCGCAGGTTGGTCAGGTGTTTACTGCAACAAGACCTGACAATAAGAGATTCTACATGGCCATCAACAGAGTTTACTATATTATGGAAAACCCTGGTCCGGAAGACTTCAAGAAGATGCTTAAGGAAGAAGAAATCGAAACCTTCTTCTTAAAGCTGACCGATGTAATGGTTAAGTTCCTGCCGGATAAGAACAAGTGGCAGATTACAAAGAACAAGATCAACATGTACTATGTTGGTGATATCATTGAATATGATACAATTGAAGAGCTCTGTGAAGACAATAAGGATATCATGGAAGGTCTGTGGCAGGCTGTGGTATATGAGGCTTACGAAGAAGAGTCCGATTATATGACAACATTCCTGCCTGGAAAAGACTATTAATAACTGGAGGAAAAGTATGGGCAAAGTCGTTGTAGAAAGCAGAGGCATTACTTTCGAGCCGGTTCGTTTCAAGAAGGGCTGCGGTAAGTGCCCGTCTGGATGCAGAACGGTCTGCCAGAGACAGAAAACGGTCAGTTTTGATATCGTCGAAGGCGAAATGGACGATTTTAAGCTTGATACGTGGGTTCCTGATTATGGTACATTCCGGAAGCCTTCTCCGGAAAATGAGGAGTAAAGAACAATGGAATTTAATGGTCAGACTGCAAAGCTGGTTTTCACAATCAAGGCAGTGGACAGCATCCCCTGTGATCTGAAAGGGCAGGTTCTTGCCTTTGATGCTGAAGCGAAGCTGATCTCAGATCCCCTGAAGACTCCATGGCCTATGCCGTGGGTCACAGAGGAGCTCACAAAGCTGGCATCCGGTGAAACTGCGTTTCCCGATGCAGAGTATTTCCGTGTGTACAATCCGGAAGAAGATGACCAGTATGTATATGTTGAAGTAAAGAGATTTTAAAGAAGCGGCTGCTGTGTTATCATTGACACAGCAGCTTTTTTTGTCGCCAGAGGCGACGTTTTGTTGATGAATTTGTGAGGGAAAAATGCTTAAGGTTATTGTTACACTGAAACAGGCTCCGAGATCAAATCAGGTACAGATGACACCGGATACAAAGATCGTTGTCCGGGATCCGGACGAGGCCATGCTTACGTTTGACGACTGCAATGCGCTGGAACTGGCCCTTCAGATGAAGGATGTCATGGGAGACGGAATTCACATTACCACACTGAGCATGGGAAACGACAAGACCGAAGAAATACTTCGGGAATCTCTTGCCCTTGGCGTGGACCGGGCAGTTCTGTTTAATGACGAGGACGTGAGGGGATCCGATACTCCTGCTACCGCTTATACACTGGCGGCAGCCATCCGTTCCCTGGGCGATTTTGATGTTGTGCTGACCGGACATGCCAGCATGGACGGAAGAACCGGCCATGTAGGGGCAATGCTTGCCGAGTATCTGGGCCTTCCGTATCTTACAAACGTATGCGAATTTTCCAAGGATGAAAATGGAATTCTCAGTGTAAAGAAGGATCTGGGGCAGGTGATTCAGACCGTAGAAATGAAAGCGCCTGCAGTGCTCAGCAACCTGAAGCACAAATACAGCCTCAGAGTCATGTCCATCGCCGGCATCCGCGCGGCAATGAAAATGAACATTGAACGGATCACACTGGATGACCTTACCCTTGACCGGTCACGGACCGGCCTTGATGCAGCAAAGGTAAAAGTCGCACAGATTCAGCCGTCCAGAAAGAAAAGACTTCAGATTCAGATGTTTTTTGATCAGTATCAGCAGGGAGACTTTGATCAGATCCTGAATGAGATTCAAAAGATAAAATAGTGTGTGACAAATAGTGCTATACCGATAGTTGTATGGCTGATAATAAATAAACGTAATATTATTAAACATAAAATTGACATCATCTACGATTCGTATTATAATCAGAATGAAGGTACTTTGTGTACATATAATTTGGTACCTTCGTTCTGGTTTTGTTTTTTGTTCTGTTCGGCGTGCTGCTGGACACGGAGGTAGAAAATGAGTTTTATTGATGAAAAGAGAAAAGTTTACGTAAGATCCGAAGAAAACACCTGGGTGTTTAAGGCTGTTGACGGCAGTGTAATTGAAAAGCCTGCAGCAGCAGACGAAGCAGTGACTGCAGCATTCGCAGAACTGGCAAAGGCACAGGAACTGATCTCAGGCATCGGTGAAGAGACAGTTACAGTAAACGGCAAGGAATACAAGGTAGAAGTAGAAAGACTTCTCGACTGCACCATCGGTGACGTTCTGGAAAACACTGCAAAAGTAAATCCGAATGGCGAGGCCCTCATTTCGTTTGACGGAACAAGAAGAATCGATTATAAGACCTTTGAAGAAAGAGCGACTTATTTTGCAAAGTATATGCTCAGCATCGGCATCAAGAGAGGCGATAAGGTTGCACTCTGGATGGCCAACGGCATTGAGTCCATGATAACCTCCTATGCTTTAAGTAAGATCGGTGCGGTAATGATCGCATTCACACCTTATGAGAAGCAGGACAGAATGGAAGAACTGGTAAGAAGATCTCAGGTTTCCACATTTGTACTTTACAGAGGCGCCAAGGTTCACGAGAACATCGAGATGCTGGCTGATGACATGTATCCTGAGATTAAAACTCAGAAGTACGGCGAGCTGAACATCGAAAAGGCTCCTCTGCTCAGAAGAGTAATCCTTGTTGATGCAACAGATCCGTTTGATTATCCGGGCGTATTCGATTTCAACAAGGCACTGGAGATCGGTAAGTCACTTCCGGACGACGAGTACAATGCTGCAAGAGCTGCTGTTGACGTGAAGGATCTGGCATATGTTATCTATACATCCGGCAGTACCGGATTCCCTAAGGGCGTTATGCTGTCACATCTGAATATTGTAGAGAATTCAAATTCACTGGGCAAGCAGATGGGACTCAACAAGGATGACAAGATGTGCATGCAGATTCAGCTGTTCCATACCTTCGGTTCAACCGTTTCAGGCGTTACATCTGTTATATACGGAATTCCTATCGTTCTGACAAGCAGATTCAAGCCGGGCGAATCCCTTGCCATGATCGAAAGAGAAAGATGTACGACTGTATGCGGCGTTCCTACAATGTTTATCGGCTTCGTCGATGAAATGAAGAAGAATCCGGGTAAATATGAAGTATCCTGCATGAAGAAGGGAATTGCAGCAGGCGCTCCTTGTCCTGTACAGATGGTTAAGGACATTGAAGAAATCATGCATATGGAAGATATTATCGTATGCTACGGTCTGACAGAAACTTCACCTTGCGTCTCTGCAACTGCTCCGGAAGATACACCGGAAATCAAGGGCGGCACTGTAGGTAAGATCATGCCTGGCGTAAGCGTAAAGTTTATTGACCCTGACACTCTGGAAGAGGTTCCTGAAGGTGAGTTCGGTGAAATCTGCGTCAAGGGCTACAGCCTTATGATGGGTTACCTCGGAGATCCTGAAAAGACTGCTTCTACATATACGCCGGACGGCTGGCTCAGAACGGGCGATACCGGAAGAATCAACGAAGACGGCTATCTTGTAATGGGTGACAGACTGAAGGATATCATCATTCGAAGCGGCGAAAACATCAGCCCGGGTGAAGTTGAAAAGGTTCTGGTTTCTCATCCTGAAGTAGAAGAAGCATATGCCATCGGCGTTAAGGACTACAAGTACGGCGAAATCGTAGGATGCTTCTGCAGACTGAAGGAAGGATCCGAGCTGAAGCCTGAGGAACTCAGAGCATTCTGTGTAGGCAAGACACCGACACTGTCTATCCCGTCTTACTACTGGTTTGTTGATGAATTCCCACTGTTAAACAACGGCAAGGTTTCAAAGCCTGAACTGAGAAAGATTGCGGAAGCAACGAAAGACCAGAAAGAAAAAATCGAAGCGCCAAAGAAAAAATAAAGCGCTTTAGACGGAAGGGGAAAACATTATCATGTTTGATATCAATGAACAGATGACGTACCTTGTATATGTCATGCAGAAGAGAATGCGCCGGCATATGTCCATGGCATTAGACAAGGATGATATTACGCTGGAGCAGTTTGTCGTTCTGTATAATCTTATTGATCAGGACGGTATTAATCAGAAAAAATTATCAGGAAAGGTCGATAAGGATCAGGCAACTCTGGCAAGAATCCTGGATATTCTTGAGGGAAGAGGCTATGTCGTAAGAAGAACGACAGAAAAGGACCGCCGGGCGTTTCTGGTATTCATCACGGATGAAGGGAAAGCCAAGGTCAAAACTGTTGCAAAACGTCTTGCAGTGGTTCATAACCGGATTATCGAAGGGATTCCTGCAAACAAGGTGGATCTGTTTATCGATCTGATCAAACAGATGAATGACAATCTTAACAAACTCATGGATGAATAAAATGAAAAGGCCGGTGCGGTGCTCTGCACCGGCCGCCTTTTTTTGCAGGTGCGCCCTGAATCCTTCATTCCATTTCATTAGTATTTATGTTATAATGAAATGAATAGTATACAAAGGAGACTTTATGCGCATTTTTGCATTATCAGATCCGCATCTCTCCGTATCGGGTGAAAAACCGATGGATGTTTTTGGGTGTCGATGGAATAATCACGAACAGAAAATCAAAGAAAACTGGACCAGATCTGTTTCAGAGGAAGATCTGGTGATCGTCCCGGGGGACATTTCCTGGGGACTGAAGATCGAGGATGCCCTTCCTGACTTTCAGTTTCTCCACGAGCTGCCGGGGAAAAAACTGATCCTGAAGGGAAATCATGATCTCTGGTGGACCTCCTTATCAAAACTGAATGCACTGTTTGACAGTCTCGTGTTTCTGCACAACAGCTATTACGATGCAGGGGGACTGGCGGTGTGCGGCACAAGAGGATGGACCCTTCCGGGGATTACGGCGGACTGGGATGACCATGATGAAAAGATTTTCCGCAGAGAACTGATCCGTCTCGATGCAGTTCTGAAAAAAACAAGCGAAGCGGGTTTTGAGCGGATTATCGTTGCCCTTCATTATCCGCCGGTGGATTTTCGGGGAGCTTCCACCGCGTTTACCGATATTATTGAGAAATATCCTGTGACAGATGTGATTTACGGACATCTTCACGGATCAGACGCACAGAAACATGCGTTTAACAATGTCCGAAGGGGGATTCGGTACCGGCTGGTCTCTTCCGACTGTATCGGATTTGCACCGGTTCTTCTGTATGATGAGGAGTTGCAAGGCAGATGAAGAGTGAACGAAGAGTGATTCTGATTGTGATGGACAGCGTCGGAGCAGGCGCAATGCCCGATGCGGCCAGGTATGGGGACGAAGGAGCATCAACTCTGAATCATATTGCCCAAAGAGTTCCGGCCATGCGTCTTCCAAATCTCTGCCGCATGGGTCTGTCTTCTATTGAGGGTATTCGACTGCCGGGGCCTTGTGCAGAGGTATGCGGAGCATACGGAAGGGCTGCATTAAAGTCCGCCGGAAAAGATACCATTACAGGGCACTGGGAAATTGCAGGGCTGATTACAGAGACCCCGTTTTGCACATTTACCGAAACCGGATTTCCAGAAACCTTTATCAGAGCTTTTGAACACGCAATCGGCACAAAGGTTCTGGGAAATGTTTCTGCATCCGGAACCGAGATTATAAAGGAATACGGAGAACTCCACAAAAAGACAGGATTCCCCATTGTGTACACATCTGCAGACAGCGTTTTTCAGATTGCGGCCGACGTGTCCGTGATCCCGTTGCAGCGGCTGTATGAGATCTGCCGCATCGCCCGGGGAATGCTGCAGGGGGATCTGCTGGTGGGAAGAGTGATTGCAAGACCCTTTTACGAAAAAGACGGTGTTTATGTAAGAACCTCCGACCGGATGGATTTTGCGGTGGATCCTTTTGGAAAAACCATTCTGGATGAAATCAGAGAGGATGGACAGGAGGTCTGCGCCATAGGAAAGATCTATGATATTTTCAACGGCAGAGGGATTACATCCCGGGTTCATACCGCAGACAACCGGGAGGGAATCCAGCAGACACTGAAGTGCATGAGAAGTGTAAAAAAAGGGCTGATTTTTACAAACCTTGTGGATTTTGATGCCGTGTATGGCCATCGCAGGGATCCTGCGGGCTACGCGGCGGCTTTAGAGGAGCTGGATAGGCGGATTCCGGAGATTTGTGACTGTTTAGGAGAGGAGGATCTTCTGATGATCTGTGCGGATCACGGAAATGATCCTGTTCATACAGGCTGGAACCACACAAGAGAATATGTTCCGGTTCTTGTATATAGTAAGAAATTATGTGGAGATATCTGTTTGGGAACACTGGATTCCCTGGCGGATATCGGAGCGACCGCTGCGGATTTTCTCGGGATCGGGAGTTCCGGTCCGGGAAGGAGTTTTCTCAGCCGTATCGAAGCATTGCAAAACGGAGGATGGAGAGTATGGTAAGGAAGTATAAGGCGAATCCTGAGCGTCAGTATCTCAGTGAACGCATGACAGAAAAAATGATGTCAATGAAAAAATATCCTTTGATTGTGATGGAGGCGCCTCTGGGGTACGGAAAGACCGCATGTCTGATGGAGTTTCTGCGCAGAAATGATGTTCCGTATGTCTGGCAGTCTGTGTTTAATTCATCCAGGGAGCTGTTCTGGGAGCAGCTGTGCGCCAGCGCCGGGAAGATCAGCGAAGATACTGCAGAGAAGATGCACAAGATGGGATATCCTTCCAATTCCGTGGAAACCGTGAACATTGCAGCCGTTGTAGGAAAAACCCGTCTGAAGGACGACTGCTTCTGGATTATAGATGATTACCATAAGGCCATGACCGAAGAACTGAACCTCATGTTTGAGATCATTGCCAGGGAAAACAATCCAAAGCTTCACATTATTCTTGTGGGGAGAGTTCGATACGAAAACAACCGGGATGAGCTCATCATCAAAAAACTCCTTCTCGAGTTTGACGAAAAGGATTTTGCTCTCCGGGAAAACGAATGCAAGGAATTTTTTGAAAACTGCAGCGCACCTATTTCCATGACACAGAACCGAAGGCTGTATCAGCAGACAGAAGGGTGGATTACGGCCATCAGCATGGCAATGCAGTCCTTTATAAACGACAACGATCTTTCCGTTCCTCCAGCTATTTTCAGTCTCTTTGAAAACTCGGTCTTCAGTCATTTTGATGAAGATAAGATTGACTTTCTCCTGCGGGTCTGTGTTTTTGATTCCTTTACAAAGGAGCAGGCGCGGTTTGTCAGACGAAAGGACGACCCAAATGAGATTCTGAAAGAAATTGTAAATTCCAACGAATTTGTAAGCTACGACAGCCGCCGGAGAACCTACCGGATACAGAAGCTGTTTCTGGAGTATCTCAGAGAGCTTCTTTCCCAGAAGGATATCAGGTACCGTAAGGAAGCGTACCGCCATGCGGCAGACTGGTTCTATCTGAACGGAAAGTATTTTCAGGCAACCCTCTGTTATTATAACAGCGGAAATTTTGAGGATATGCTGAAATCCTTCGAGAGGGATAAGGGCGCCGGAATGTGCGAGCTGAACCGGCAGGGAATGATCAGCGCCTACAACGCCTGTTCCCCGGAAATGCGCAGAGCGCATCCCATTGCCAATATGATTTTTGCAAAGCAGTTCTTTCTCATGGATGAAAAAGAGCTGCTGAACCAGACCCTGGACGAGATTGAGGATTACATAGAAAACAGCAATCTTTCCCTGAAGGAGCGGGATGAGCTCAACGGCGAGTATGAGGTTCTGAAAGGGATTCTCTGCTATAACGATGTACAAAAGACCATGGAGCATTATCAGAATGCCGCAAAGCTTCTGAAGAGACCGACTCAGATCATCGCTCCGGGAGAACCCACCGGTTTCGGTTCTCCTTCCATGCTGTTCATGTATTACAAAGAGCGGGGCAGTGTGGATGCTCTGATCCGTCATGCATATGCCAGCAGAGACCTGTATTATAAGCTGACGTCTAACAACAGCAAGGGTTTTGAATACCTTATGGAAGGGGAGATGGAGCTTTACCGTGAGCATCTGGACCGGGCAGAGATCCTTTCCTACAAGGCGTACAACGTGGCCAGAAAGTACGGCCATGTCTCCATGCAGATCAGCGCTCTGTTTCTCAGAACAAGAGCGGTAATGTTCAAGGGAAATCCGGACAAAGGATTTGAACTGTTCAAGGAGATCCGCAGGATTGCAGACGAAAGCGAAGGATACCTTTATAAACAGATGGCAGATCTGTGCATCGCCTTCATGTACTCCTATTATAACCAGCTTCGTCTGGTGGAACAGTGGATTGTGGACGGCAATCCTGCCAGCATGCATATTTACACGCCTCTGAAACCGTTTTATGCCATTGTCTACGGCAGAATCTGTCTGGACCGGGATGCATACACACAATATATGGGCTCCTACGGAATCATGAAAAAAGACGCAATGGTCTATCACAACCTGATCTCCCTGATCTACCTTGAGATCTATGCGACCATTTCCTGCGACCGGCTTTCCATGGAGGAGGAGGCCCTGGAGCACATGAAGAGCGCCGTTGAAATGGCCTATCTGGACAGCTTTGTGACTCCTTTTGTAAACAACGGAAAAGAGCTTCTGGGGATCTGGGACCGAATTGAATTCCGGGAAGCAGAGCTTCCGTTTGTGGAAAAATGCAGACAGCTTTACAAGAAATATGAAAAGACCCTCAACGTCATCGTCCGGGAGGAGGATTCCTCACCGCTGGATCTTCTGACAAAGAGAGAACGGGAGATTGCACTCCTTGTTTCCGACGGAAAGACGAACATTGAGATTGCAAAAGAGCTGAATCTGGCAGAGATCACCGTAAAGAAGAGCCTGTCAAACATTTATGCCCGTCTGGGTGTAAGCAACCGGACTTCTCTCCTGAAAAAGCTCAGCCAGAATTAACCGAAGAAAAAGAATGCAGGGGCCCGCCCCTGAACAGTAACCTGGTGAATGTGAGACCGCTTTGCGGTCTCTTTTTTGTAACCGGAGGTTACGCCGGATGACGCAGATTTTTATTTGCATGCAAATATTTTTGACGCATATTATTTTGAAAAAGCGTTGATAATTAAATGATTTTGCGTATTTTTGACTGTATAAATATTATAAGTGTGCTAATAAATATACTAAGGTATACTATACAAAGGGGATGCGTATATAGTATAATTATCCACGCTTGGGACAAAGGCATATGATTTTTGGGCTACAGTGCCTGTGACCTTGGCAGGAACCTTAAAAACTGAATAGATAAGCTAAGAATCAGAACTATTCTTTTTTGAGGTTGTGATGGATCCGGGATTCCGGATTTGCTTTTATGTGCATTTTTCAGATGCGGTTATCTCAATGAAAAGGAGAGTTTTAAAAATGAGTGATACTCAGAATCTTACAAAGAAAAGATGGACAATCCTGTTTGCTGCATGCGTAATCAACGTAATGATCGGTACAGGATATGCATGGTCCATGTTTGCAAGCCCGCTGAACGAACACTTTGGCGGAGAAGCCATGGCTACACTGACATGGGCATTCACATTAGCTAACTCTATCGGACCGATCCCTATGATTATCGGCGGTTACATGAACGACACCATCGGACCGAAGTGGTCTATCTTCATCGGTGGTATTCTCTTCGGCGGCGGCGTATTCATCGCAGGCTGCGCAACTTCACCGATTATGGTAGTCATCGGCTACGGTGTAATCATGGGTCTTGGTATGGGCTTCGTTTACGGCTGCACCATCGGTAACTCTGTTAAGTTCTTCCCTGATAAGGCAGGACTGGCAGGCGGTCTCACAACTGCTACATACGGCTTAGGCTCCGTTATTCTTCCGCTCATCATCAAGTCCATCGTGAACGCTGATACTGTACTCAACACATTCAAGGTATTAGGTGTCATCTACCTGGTAGTTATCTGCGTTGGCGCATTCCTGATCCAGAAGGCTCCTGTAGGCTTCGTTCCTGACGGCTGGACACCTCCTGCTCCGGCACCTGGCGCAAAGGCTCCGGAATCAAAGAACTGGAAGCAGATGCTGGCAGACCCTATTTTCTGGGTAATGATGATCATGATGATGACTGGCGCATGCATGGGTCTCATGATGATTTCAAACTGCCGTGCCGTTGTAACAAACGTATGCCTGGCTGGTGCTGACGCTGCTGTTGTTGCAGGCGCTGCTGCTACTACCGTTACACTCCTTGCGCTCTTCAACGCTTTAGGACGTGTAGGCTGCGGTATGTTATCCGACAAGATCGGCCGGATCAACACCATCGCTATTATGCTCGTTGTCGGTATCGTTGGTTTCATCATCCTGTACATGGTAGGTAATGAAAACGGTTCCCTCGCAATGTTCAGAGCAGGTATTGCTCTTGTAGGTCTCGCTTTCGGTGCATTCATGGGCGTATACCCTGGTTTCTGCGCCGGCCAGTTCGGACCTAAGAACAACAGCGTAAACTACGGTATCATGTTCATCGGCTTCGCATTAGCCGGTATCATCGGTCCTAAGATCCTGCTCGCATTCGGAACTTCATACACTTCTGCCTACATCGCAGCTATCGTTCTCGCAGTTGTAGGTATTGTAATGAGCTTCGTTTACAGAGCAATGAGCAAGGCAAAGTAAGATATTCGTATCGTACTGTTTCAATCTCTTAACTTAAAAAATATTAAATAGTAATGCCGTACAGAACGGGGTGAATCATCCTGCTCTGTGCGGCATTTTATTTTGACGCCGGCCCTGCCGGCAGCAAAAGATGTTGATGAAAGAAAACATTTGTTAGGCGTTACAAATACTTAGGTATAACTAACATACATACGATTAATATACTTAAGTACAATAGAAAATTGTTGTACTAAGTATTATAATGACAATGTAATTCGGGAGAAGTGAATGGCCAATAGCAGTTTTCCCGAAAAGGAATCTTGACAACTGAATAAAAATGAGATTTGTTTTGTTGTTCAGGTCCTTTGTTTTTTGTTTTAAGAGGGACATTTGATGGATCTCTTGGAACACGTCATTTTTACGCATCGGTTTTGATGCGGCTTTTTACGAAAAGGAGAGTTAAAAATGAGTGAGAATTCTAAACTGACGAAACAGAGATGGTCTACTCTGGTCGCTGCCTGCGTAGTTAACCTGATC
>JBJFFZ010000082.1:4285-13063 GCA_051892195.1 Anaerovoracaceae bacterium | reverse complement strand
TACACAGAGTCGGGGCCGAGTATCCGGATATCCGGATCGAGGACTGGTACATTGACATTATGACCGCCAACCTGATCAACGAGGACATCCGGACCGATTTCCATGTCTTCGTGCTGCCGAATCTTTACGGAGATATTATTACCGATGAGGCCGCCCAGATCCAGGGAGGCATGGGCACCGCCGGAAGCGCCAACATCGGCAGCCAGTACGCCATGTTTGAAGCGGTTCACGGTGTTGCGCCCCGTATGGTGGAGGAAGGCATCGCCCACAAGGCAAGTCCGGAAAGCCTTCTTCGGGCTGCGGAGCTCATGCTCCGGCACATCGGATTCACACAGAAGGCGGACCGCCTGAAAGATGCGCTGAATGCAGCAAAGAAAAATCCGGACCTTCACATGACCGGCACAAAAGACGGCAGCACGGCTGCCGAATTTGCAGATGCTGTCATATCCCTGCTCTAAGACCTGACCAATGATCTTGTAGTCGCAATGACAGGAGGAACATCCATTGTATTATAAAACTGTACAGGACGATACGGTTGCAGGACTTCCCCTCGCAATCAATATCTTTATCAGACTGAGAGAAAGCATCCTCAGAGGAAAACTGAAGAACGGAGAAAAACTGACAGAACAGAGAATCTGCAACGAGTATAATGTAAGCCGGACCCCGGTCCGGGAAGCATTCCGCCTGCTGGAGCAGGAGGGGCTCATCACCATGATTCCAAACAGAGGCGCTTTTGTAACAGGCTTTTCCGATCAGGACGTTGCAGATATGTACGATATGCGCAAGGATTACGAAATTCTGGCATTCCAGTGGGCTATCAAGCGGATTACCGACGAAGAGCTTGCGGAGATCCGCAATTCCTACGAGCTTATGGAGTTCTACACCCACAAGAAGGAATACGAAAAAGCCGCCGAGCAGAATATTCACTTCCATGAACTGATCTACAAGGCTTCCCATAACCGTCTGCTGACACAGATTCTGACCAGCTATCAGTATTACACAAAGCAGATCCAGTATGCGGAAGAAAAGAATTACGAGCACATAGAAGAAGTGCTGGAGGAGCACTACGAAATGCTTCAGTCCCTGGAGCAGAAGGATATGAAGCGGGGGGCCGCTGTAGTAAAGAAGCATCTTGAAGCATCAAAGAAACGGGCCGGTTACGGCGGATTTGAAAGTTAGGAGCTTCCTATGGCAAGGCAGAAAATATTGAATCAGCAGCAGATTTCCAGAGTTCTGGAGATTCTGGCAGAGACCTACCCGGATGCAGGTCCTGCCCTGAAGTATGATACGCCGTTTCAGCTTCTGGTGGCGGTGGTGCTTTCTGCGCAGACCACAGACAAAAAGGTCAATCAGGTGACTGATGGCCTTTTTCCTTTATATCCCACAGCTGCAGAAATGTCGCAGATTTCCGAAGAGGAGCTTCAGGAGCACCTGAAAGTCATCGGGATGTACCGGCAGAAAGCAAAAAATGTCATTGCCCTCAGCCGGATTCTCATGGAAAAATACGGCGGGCAGGTGCCGGAGGATCAGGAAAAGCTCATGGAGCTGCCCGGCGTGGGCCGAAAGACTGCAAATGTGGTTATGTCCGTGGCCTTTGGCCACCCCCGGATTGCTGTGGACACCCACGTGTTCCGGGTGTCCAACCGCATCGGCATCGCCCGGGGCGATGATGTTCTGAAAACAGAAGAATCTCTGATGAAGAATATTCCCGAGGACCAGTGGACCGTAAACCATCACCGGATCATCTGGCACGGCAGGCAGATCTGCGACGCCAGAAAGCCCAAATGTGAAATCTGCCCTCTGGATGAAATCTGCTGTAAAAACAACCTCAAAAAGGAAAAAGTATAGCAAACAGAAAAATTTTACTTTTCAAATCACTCTGTCGCTGTTAAACTGATAGAAAATTTCTGTGTTCCGGGATATGGTCCCGTACGGAAGGCAGAATAACATGTAGAAAAGGAATTAAAAATATGAGTGAAAACAATATGATCTTTCACGGCTGCGACGTGTCGGAGCTGGTAAAGGAGTACGGCGCACCGCTGTATATCATGTCAGAGGATGAAATCCGGGAGCGCTGTCAGGAGATCCGCAGGGATTTTCTGGACAGGTATCCGGATACAAGAGCCGCCTTTGCAAGCAAGGCATGCCAGACACTGGATATCTGCCGGATTGTGGCATCGGAGGGCATGGGACTTGATGTGGTATCCGGAGGGGAGATCTACGCTGCCCTGAAGGCCGGAGTTGACCCGAAGGTTTTAGAATTCAACGGAAACGCCAAGAGCCCTGCAGAGCTGAAGATGGCTCTTGAAGCAGGGGTGGGCACAATCATTATCGATAATCTGTCGGAGCTTGCCCTTCTTGACCGGCTGGCAGGGGAAATGGGAAAGACACAGGCTGTGGCCCTCCGTGTGACGCCGGGAGTGGACAGCCATACCCATGAGTTTGTGTCAACCGGACATCTGGATTCCAAGTTCGGCTTCTCTGTTGCAGAGGTTCTTGACTTTGCCGCAGAAAAGGCCCTGAACTCACCTCATCTGGAGCTCATTGGCCTTCACTATCATGTGGGTTCCCAGCTTCACGAAAACAATTCCCATATCATGGCCACCGAGGTGATCCTTCAGATGCTCGGGGAGCTGAAGACAAAGTACGGATACGTGCCAAAGGAAATCAACTGCGGAGGCGGATTCGGCGTTCATTATGCGGGAGATCCTGCCCGCACAAAAGTATCGTATTTTATGGATCCTGTCATGGAAAAAATCAATGCCTTTTATGAAGCTTCCGGGGACCCGAGACCGGTGGTTGCCATTGAGCCGGGACGCTGGATTGTCGCAGAGGCTGGCATTACCGTTTATGAGATCACGTCTGTAAAGACAAATGCTGCAGGCAGAACGTACTACGGCGTGGACGGAGGATTTCCGGACAACCCGCGGACGGCGCTGTACGATGCAAAGTATGAAGCAGATGCAGTGACCGGTATGGACCGTCCGCATGACCGGAAGGTCACCATCGCAGGCAAGTGCTGCGAGTCCGGCGACATTCTGATCTGGGACGTAATGCTGCCGGAGATGGAGGTGGGAGAGCTTCTTGCAGTTTACGCCACGGGAGCCTACAACTACACCATGGCCAGCAACTATAACCGTCAGCCGAGACCTGCCATGGTCATGATCCGGGACGGTGTTCCCCGCCTTTCTGTGCGGAGAGAGACCTACGAGGATCTCATCGCGCTGGAACTTTAAATCAGTTTTTCAGAAAAGAATTCATTGACTGCCCGGGAGGGACTTGTACTGCGGATATACCTGACCGGAATATCCGCAGTTTTGTGTTTTATGTAAAAAGGAGAATGCATCATGTTAGGAAAGTGTCTTGAAAATGTAAAAGCGTCCGTACCGCTGATTCACAATATCACAAATTATGTAACTGTAAACGATGTGGCAAACATGCTCCTTGCCTGCGGAGGAAGCCCGATTATGTCCGACGAGCCGGAGGATGTGGAGGATATCACCAGCATCTGCGGCGGACTGAATATCAACATCGGAACCCTGAACCAGCGGAGCATCAAATCCATGTTTGCTGCAGGAAAAAGAGCAAAGGAGCTGGGCCATCCGGTGCTGCTGGACCCTGTTGGAGCAGGGGCAAGCGCTCTGAGAACAGACACCGCCCTGAAGATCATGCAGGAGCTTCATCCGGAGGTGATCCGGGGCAATATCTCCGAGATTAAAACCCTGGCCTTCGGCAGCGGCACCACCAAGGGGGTGGATGCCGATGTGGCCGATGCTGTGACGGAGGATACGCTGGACAGCGCAGTGGCATTTATAAAGGATCTGGCAAAGAAAGCCGGCTGTATCATCGCCATTACCGGAGCCATCGATCTGGTCAGCGACGGGGAGCGCTGCTTCGTCATCCGCAACGGCCGGCCGGAAATGGGCAGAATCACGGGAACGGGATGCCAGCTTTCCGGCCTTATGACCGCCTATGTGACGGCAAATCCGACCACCCCGCTGGAGGCTGCCGCTGCAGCGGTCTGCCTTATGGGAGCTGCAGGCGAAGCCGCCTGGGAACGCATGCAGGAAGGAGACGGAAACTCCACCTACCGAAACCGGATCATCGATGCTGTATACAATATGACGGCCCAGGAGCTGGAAGACAGAGCAAAGTACGAAATCCGTTAACCGCGGGCCGGCTCCCTTCAGGAGATTTCCGGGGAGCACGGCACAATCCTGTGAAAGTGGAGCGAGGTAGATTCTATGAATATTTCAGAAAAAGATCTGCTGCTGTACGCAGTGACGGACCGGAAGTGGACCGGCCCGAAAACCCTGGAGGAGCAGGTGGAGGAGGCCCTGAAGGGGGGCGCCACCTTTGTTCAGATCCGGGAAAAGCATCTGGATTACGAAGCCTTCCGGCAGGAGGCACTGGCCCTTCAGGCCCTGTGCAGAAGGTATCAGGTGCCTTTTGTAGTAAATGACAATGTCCAGCTTGCCCTGGAAATCGGCGCAGACGGGGTCCATGTGGGCCAGGACGATATGGAAGCAGGCGCCGTGCGGGAAAAGCTGGGACCGGATAAGATTTTAGGGGTATCTGCCCAGACCGTGGAGCAGGCCCTCCGGGCCCAGGAGCGGGGAGCGGATTATCTGGGGGTAGGAGCAGTGTTTCCCACATCTTCCAAGGACGATGCCTCGGAGGTTTCTTTTGAGACCCTGAAGGCCATCTGCCAGGCTGTGTCCATTCCGGTGGTGGCCATCGGGGGCATTACCCGGGAAAATCTGCGGTCCCTTGCAGGCAGCGGTATGGCAGGCATCGCCGTCATCAGCGCCCTCTTCGGACAGGAAAACATTGCGGAAGCAGCAGCGGCCCTGAAGAAGATTACCGGGGAAATACTTTAAAAACTTTGATTGATGAAAACAGCAGAAGCCCCGCCGGTCCTCCCCGGCGGGGCTTCTGCTGTTTTCAGTTTTTAATAGGTGTTGTTTGCTGTATTGAGACTGACGTTGACGAAGCCGCAGCCGTAGTGGTCGCAGCGCAGGCAGCGGCCGGCTTCCTGAAGGGCCTCCTCCTTTGTCATTTCTTTTTCTACATGAAGAAAGTCATGCTTTCGTTCGCTGGCAGGGCGTTCCGCAATATTGACCCGGCCCGTAGGAGTGGGATCGTTGAGCTCTGCATAAGGCACCTCCACGCCGCAGACAGGATTGTGGCTGTAACCGAGATACCGGTCGATGTTGTAGGCTGCAACCTTTCCTGCGGCGATGGCGCGGATGGCGGTGGCAGGACCTGTGGCGCAGTCCCCGCCGGTGAAAACACCCTCCATGCCTTCTACGGCAGTGTCAGAACCGGCCTGAAGCACATTTCTTTCTGCCGGCATGCCGAATTCCTCAAAGGCACCGCTGACAATATCCTGCCCCACGGCGATGAGAATCACATCACACGCAATTCTTTCCGGCGGCAGACTGGCCTTTTTGGGAGCAGGTCTGCCTCCCTTGTAAGGTCCGATCATCTGAGGCTGCACGATGAGGGCGGCGCAGTTGCCCGCGTCATCCTTTTCGATGGATTCCGGCGCCTGGAGGGTCATAAATTCCACCCCCTCTTCTGCGGCAGCGTCGATCTCCGTGATGAGAGCCGTCATGTCTTCCTTCCGTCTTCTGTATACCACTCTGACCTCCGCAGCGCCGCAGCGGACGGCGCTTCTTGCGCAGTCCATGGCCACATTGCCGCCGCCGATAACCACCACGGTCTTTCCGGAATAATCCGGAATCTGTCCGTGGCCGATCCTGTCCAGAATATCCACTGCAGAAAAGACATTGCCTGCATCGTTTCCGTCCATCTTCAGGGTTTTGCCCTTCTGGGCGCCGATGGCCACATACATGGCATCGAAGTCTTTGCGGATGTCAGCCACAGGAAGGTCGTCTCCGATCATTGTGTTATATTTCACTGTAATGTCTCCGGCGGAAAGGATGGCGCGGATATCCTCGTCCAGCCGTGCCTTCGGGAACCGGTATTCCGGAATTCCGTAGCGGAGCATGCCCCCCAGCTTTTCCTGCCGTTCAAAGATGGTGACACTGTGCCCCATAAGGGCCAGAAAATACGCAGCCGTAAGGCCGGAAGGACCGCCGCCGATGACTGCGATCTTCTTTCCTGTAGCATCCACAGGCTGCGGCGTCTGTACCTTGTCTGCCGCAATCTGGTCCACTGCATATTTTTTGATGCCCCGGATGTTGATGGGTGCATCGATCATGGTGCGCCTGCAGCGCTCTTCACACGGATGCTCGCAGATCATGGCGCAGGCCGTAGGAAGGGGATTGTCCCGGCGGATGAGATTGATGGCGCCTGCAGCATCCCCGTTTTTTGCAAGAGCTATGTAACCGGGAATGTCCACATGGGCAGGACACTGGTGGATGCAGGGAACCTTCTGTCCCACAGAGTCGCTGCAGCGGTCTCTTAGAATGTGGCTCTCAAAATCTTCCCGGAAGGCTTCGATGTTATCCAGCACATCCTTTGCAGTGTTATATCCGATGGCGCAGTCTGCCGTGTTGCTGATAAACTGAGCAGTGCTCTTCAGTTTTTCCAGTGTCTCCATGGTGGCGCTGCCCCTGAGAATTTCCTGCATAAGCTTTTCCAGTACCGGCAGACCGTCTCTGCACGGGACGCACTTGGTGCAGGTCTGGTAGCGGGATGCCTGCAGCATGGAAAGGGTCACAGAAACGGGGCACATGCCCGGCGGGGTAGCCTGGATCCGCCGCTGGAATTTCTCCATGGGATCCCTGAGCCTGGAATCAAAGCTGTCAGAATCTGTGAGCTGGTATTTCATTTTCGAACCTCCGATTTTTTACATATCTTTTTTGTGTGCAGGGCACACGGGTACGCATTGTTATAAACACTTTCCTATTTTAACCTGAGAAAGTAACCGGGAGGAGTGTAACAATCCACAAGAATGAAAAGGCGGATTGTGCAAAATGCACATCTGTAATACAATATTAAAGAGAATGAGATTAAGGGAAGTGAAGCCGCCGGCTCTGCCGGCCCGCACGCAGAAGGCCGGAAGCGGCAGGAAAGGATGAACGAATGAAACTGCCATTGAGCGTATTGATGTACCAGCTGTCGGATGACTACGGATACGAGACTGTCAATGTGGATATAAGTTCTGAATATGAGGGGATCAAGCTGTTTGACTGGGATGATGCGGCCGGCATGGCCGACGGAAAATATCTGTATCTCATTGAGGCGGAGGAGCTTGCGCGCAACCATCTGAGCTTTCTTCATGCGGAGGCTCTGTCCACCGCAGTGTTTATCTGCCTGTGCCCGGAGGAAAAAAGTGCGGTCTGCACAAAGTACAGGGATCTGTCCGTGGTATACCTCTTTGCGGATGTTTCCTTCGCATATATTTTCAACCGGATTCAGGCCATTATGAAAAAGTTCGACCAGTGGGAAAAGACCTTCCATCTGAGCCTGCTGCGAAAGTGCAGCATGCAGGACCTGGTGGATATTACGGAGGAGCTTATGACTCACCCTCTGCTGATTCTTGACAACAATTACACGGTCGTAGGGCATACAAGAGACATGCGGGAGGTGGGCCCTCTGATCCGGGAGGTCATTCAGCGGGGCTACGCATCCCCGGACCATATGAGGCGTCTGGTGGACCGGGGGATTACCTCGGATCTGGATTCCTTTGCGTCACCTACGATCCATCATTACTGCCTCAGCCTGCAGGAGGTTCAGGAAAGAGGGCTGGACCGGGATACCTTTTACAGCATCACCTACCGGTTTGTGGTGGAGGGCCGGGTGGCAGGCTACGCCCTGGTGTTTCACTGCCTGTCAGAGCCCACCAACGGGTATCTGTACCTCATGAACATGATCGCAGAAAAGCTGCAGCTTTTCTTTGAGCGTGAGAAGCAGGCGGACCGGGTATCGGAGGAGGCCTATCAGTCCTTTCTTTCCGGGATTATGGCAAATCCCCAGATGTCCTGGCGGCAGATCTGCGAACAGGCGGGCCACATTCCGGGTATGCCCACGGAGGGCACCTTTCTGCTGGCCCAGCTGCGGTACAACCGTCTGGACGAAATTTCCTACTCCTTTGTAAGCTGGAGCCTGCGCAACGCCATGCCCCATTTTATGCCCTTCGTTTACCGGGACTGCTTTTACATCCTGAAGGTCTGCGGAAAAACAGGAACCGGCGGGCGGCCGGCCGGAAAGGAACCGCCCGGAGGCAGAATTCCGATACAGGAAGGCAGCGGGTTTTCCTTCCTTCAGGAGGATGAGAAGAAAATCTTTCAGAGATGCTTCCGAAACATGGACTATTGCTGCGCCGTCAGCGAGCCCTTCTTTTCCCTGAACAAGCTGAATGCGGCGGCCGTTCAGTGCAGGGAAGCCCTGAGCATCGGAGGCTCCCAGCTGTGGAACAATGCAAGAATCAGACTTCTGCGGCAGGCAGCGGAGCACGGCTCCCGCCGTGAACCAGACAGCAGCACGGACTCCGGAACCTTCTACCGCTATGAAGAGGTGTCCTTTCTGCATGTGCTGGCACAGCTTCGAAAGGTGGTGCCGCCGGAAAGCCTGGAATCTCCGTACTACGAGCTACTGTCCCGGTACGACGCCCGGGAGGGAACGGATCTGTGCAATGTCATGGCGGTGCACATCCTCTGCGGCTGCAGCGCCACAAAGACCGCAGCGGTGACCTACATGCACCGCAACACCATTCTGAACAAGGTAAAAAAAGCCGCAGAGATCATGGGGAATCCTCTGGAACAGTTTTCCTGCCAGGTGTTCTTCCTGATGGCTTATGTAAACTCC
>JBJFFZ010000082.1:0-4185 GCA_051892195.1 Anaerovoracaceae bacterium | reverse complement strand
AAAATGCGGATGCCGCAAAGCATCCGCATAAATAATTTTTTGTTCGATCCGGGCAGGTGCCCGGCACCTGCAACAATGATTCTTCCGCCGGAATTACAGCTTTTTCGGAGTCATGGAGAATTCTTCGCCTCTCTTTTTTCTGTGGAAGAATTCCGCAGTGGCAGCAAAGATTACGTCTCCGGAAGAGTTGATGGCAGTTTCGCAGGAATCCTGGATTACGCCGATGATGAAGCCTACACCTACAACCTGCATGGCGATGTCGTTTGAAATGCCGAAGAGGGAGCAGGCCAGCGGGATCAGCAGCAGAGAACCGCCGGCAACACCGGAAGCGCCGCATGCAGACACGGTAGCCAGAAGGCTCAGGATGATGGCTGCAGGAATGCTTACTTCGATTCCCAGAGTGTGGGCAGCTGCCAGGGTGAGAATTGTGATGGTGATGGCAGCGCCGTTCATGTTGATTGTGGCGCCCAGAGGGATGGATACGGAGTAGAGATCCCTGTCCAGGCCCAGTCTTTCACAAAGCTGCATGTTGACAGGAATGTTGGCGGCAGAGCTTCTTGTGAAGAAAGCTGTGATTCCGCTGTCCTTGAGGCAGCTGAGCACCAGCGGATACGGATTTCTGCGGAGGCAGACAAATACGATCAGAGGGATTACAACCAGGGCCATAACCAGCATGCATCCTACCAGAACAGCAACCAGCTTGCCGTAGTCGATAAAGATGGACATACCGTTTTCAGATACTGCGCTGAATACGAGACCCATGATACCGAACGGAGCGCAGCCGATGATCCATCTTACCACCTGTGAAACAGCATTGGACAGGTCGTTGAGACCTCTCTTTGTTCCGTCGGAAGCGAGGATTCTCAGGCCGATTCCCAGGAGGATGGCCCATACCAGAATGCCCAGGTAGTTTGCATTTGCAAGAGCGTTGAACGGATTGGCAACACAGTTGTTCAGAAGGGTTGTGAGCACCTCCGTAACGCCTCCCGGAGCAGCCTGCTCAACAGCATCCGTCAGGGCGATCTTCACCGGGAAGAGGAAGCTGAATACAACGGCGATGACTGCAGCAAGGAATGTATTCAGAATGTACAGAATAATAACTGTGCGGAACTGCTTTCCGATGCCCGGTCTTGACTGAGTCAGAGCGCTCATTACGAGAATGAATACGAGAACCGGAGCAATTGCCTTCAGGGCCCCTACGAAGAGGGTACCCAAAATAGCGATGCCGGTGGCCTCAGGCACAACAAGTCCCAGAATTGCACCGATGACCATACCGATGACAATCTTGAGAATCAGGCTTGTGCTGGTCCATACTTTTGCGATTGCTTTCATTTTTTTCTCCTTAACCTGAAACTTAACATATTAGAAAAATGATAATTTTTTGGTAGCAATACCTCTAATAATGTAACTGAAAAACCGAATAAATTCAATGAAAAATACATAATTTTAACGGAAATTGTTTTTTTGGAAACAAATTCAGGACCCATGAGTTCAGCCGGGGCCCCGGCTGCCGGACCCCTCCGGGGTTTTATGCTTTTCTGAAAGCATTTATGAAATGTGCCTTGAAATACAAAATGATTTCCCCTGTAAAGCATTCATGATATAATTGTATGATTCATGTTTACTTAACTTCGAAAAAAGAAGAAAAACTCATACAGGAGTGAGGATCGCTATGAGCAGAGAAAAGGAAGTACCGGGCTGGTACGAAGACATACGGGAGATTTCCGATCTGAAGGAGCTTCTCAACGGAAGCGCGGAGCTGTTTGCAGACAGGCCTGCGTTCTGGATCAAAAAATTCAAGGGAGACGAGTATCATCCCATCACCTACGCGCAGCTGAAAAGGGATGTGGATGCCCTTGGCACACAGATGCTTGCCATGGGCCTTGCAGGACAGCGCATCGGCATTATGGGCCAGGGCTGCTACGAATGGTTTGTAACCTATCTGGCAGTGGTTAACGGCGTGGGCGTGGCAGTGCCGGTTGACAGGGAATTTGACAGCGCCATGGTGCAGAATGTGCTGGATACGGCGGAAAGCACCACCCTTTTCTTCACCTCCGGGGAAGAAAAGAAGGTAAGAAAGCTTACCGGCATAAAGAATCTGGTAAGAATGGAAGTCTACGGAGACCGCACCGATGAGGGGGAGCCTCTGCACTATAAGGAAGAACAGGATGGAATCCTGGCATGGAAGCACCTGCTGGGGGACGGCTATGGGCTCCTTGCAGAAGGAAACACCCATTACCTGGATGCCCGGATCGACAATCAGGCCATGGCGGTTCTTCTGTTTACTTCCGGGACTACGGGGAACCCGAAGGGCGTCATGCTGAGCCACTGGAACATCGCCTTTGATGTGATGGAAATCGCCCGGGCAGAGGAGATCCTTCCGGAGGATATTACCCTGTCGGTGCTTCCGATTCATCATACCTACGAGTCCACCGGAACCCTGCTGTTCCTTTACCGGGGGGCCAGCATCGCCTATTCCGAAGGACTCAAGTTCATTTCAAAAAATATGCTGGAGATTCACAACAGCTTCTTTATTGCGGTTCCGCTGCTGCTTGAGACCGTGTATGAACGGATCTGGAAGACCGCCAGAAAGCAGGGCAAGGAAAAGCTGCTGAAGCGGGCCATAAAGCTGAACAACAAGGCCCGGTCCCTGGGGCTGGACTTCGGAAATCAGCTGTTCCGCTCCATTAAGAACCAGCTGGGAGGAAGACTGCGCATGGTTGTCAGCGGCGCTGCCGCTGTTTCACCGGAAATCGTCCGGGGCTTTGCGGATCTTGGCATCAGTATTGTTTCAGGTTACGGGCTGACGGAAACGGCGCCTATGATCACGGCTACGCCGTCCTTTTCCGATCAGCGTTACAAAAAAGCCGGTTCTGCGGGCATCTGCATCCGCAACGGGCAGCTGAAGATTGTGGACCCGGACGAAGACGGCATCGGAGAAATCTGGTTCAAGGGCGATAACGTCATGCTGGGGTATTACAATATGCCGGAGCTTACGGCCGAGACCATCGTAGACGGCTGGTTCAACACAGGAGATCTGGGATTTCTCGATTCCGAGGGCTGGCTTTACATCACCGGCCGCAAGAAGAACATAATCGTGACAAAAACCGGAGAAAATATCTATCCGGAGGAGATTGAGAGTATGATCAACCAGAGCGAATTCGTCAGCGATTCCATGGTTTATGCTCTGGACCGCAACGGACAGGAGACGGTGGCGGTTCAGCTTCTTCCAAATCTGGAAAATCTTGCAGAACGGTACGGAACCGTGCCGTCGGATGAAGAGATCCGGCGCATTATGGAAGAGATCATCTCCCAGGTGAACGATCAGCTTCCGACCTTCAAGGTGATCCGGGATGTGACTGTCCGAAAGGACGACTTTGTCCGGACCACCACAAAAAAGATCAGGCGGAGCGAAAACATCTGATAAAAAACGCCGGAGTGCTGTGAAAAGCGGCATTTTCGGAAAAAGGAAGGTGGAAATGTGCAATATTTTGCTGACTCTCTGAGTCAATACTCGTTTTACGAATACCTGTGGTTCTTTATGGTTTATGCTGTAGGGGGATGGTGCCTGGAGGTGGCCTTTCACGTAGTGACCATGGGGCACTTTGTAAACCGGGGGTTTCTCAACGGCCCGGTATGCCCGATCTACGGATTCGGCATGCTCATCGTAATTGTCTGCCTTATGCCCCTGAAGGAAAACAAGCTGGTGCTGTTTGCGGGCTCGGTGCTGCTCACCACACTGCTGGAGCTGGTGACCGGGTTTGTCATGGAAAAGCTGTTTCATCAGCGATGGTGGGATTATTCGGAGGAGCCCTTTAACTTTCACGGGTACATCTGCCTGCGGTTTTCTCTGGAATGGGGGATCGCCTGTCTTCTCGTTGTGGATCTGGTTCACACGGTGATCAGCGGTCTGATCCTTCATTTTCCGAAGCTTCCGGGAATGGTGATTCTGGGCGTGCTCTACGCCATTTTTGCAGCAGACTCTGTGATTACTGTCTTTACCATCGTAGGGCTGAACCGCCGCCTGCAGAAGATGAACGAGCTGGGGGAAAAGATCAGCACCATTTCCGAAAAGCTGGGAGACGAGATTACCAGTGCGACTCTGCAGGGTATGGAGCGCCAGCAGCAGTTTAAGGAGGATCTTGCAGAGAAGAAGGAACAGCTGGAGGAACGCACAGACGAGAT
>JBJFFZ010000081.1:0-3180 GCA_051892195.1 Anaerovoracaceae bacterium | reverse complement strand
TTATCTGTCTTTTCTTCGGATTATGCCTGCTTCTTCAGCGCAAAGAAGTCTGTAAGGTCAGAGCTGCTGCATTCGCCCTTTGACATCCAGAAGTCTGCCATGCTCTGGCTGATGGTGTAGATATTGCCTGCACTGTCTTCCAGAGCCGGATTTTCAAAGGCTTCGTTTTCGGCCTTTCCCATGAAGGAGAGCCCCTGTACATCCCCTGCAATATCTTCTGCGGAAACTTCATCAAATCCGCCGGCCATAAGCTCATAGGCCTCCTCTGGATTTGCGTTCATAAAGTCTACGGCCTGATACCATGCGTTTTCCACAGCCGATACGATTTCCGGATTTGCTGCTGCAAAGTCAGCATTTACAACAAGGCTGTCGAGAATGGTGTCCGGAAGATCGGCGCTTGTGATTACGGCGTGTGCGCCCTCAACGCTTTCGAGGGCTTCAGAAAGCTCAGGCTCCCACATGATTGCTGCATCCACCTGTCCGCTCATAAATGCAAGGCCGGCCTGGGTCGTATCGCCCATGTCGATGACTTCGATATCGGCTTCTGTTAATGTGCTTCCGCTTTCCAGTGCCTTGAGGAAGAAGTAGTAGGAGGAAGCAGACTTGTCCAGCGCTACGGTTCTGCCTCTGAGATCATCCAATGTCTTAATATCGGCCACTGCCACCAGACCGTCGGCTCCGTTTGAGGAATCCATGGTCAGCAGATATCTGCTCGGAGTGCCGTTTGCAAACATCTTGATGTTCGGATCCAGTGCAGTTGCAAGGAACTGTACGCTGTTGTTTGTCAGCAGACTCGCATAGGTGGACTCATCCTCTATGATCTGGATGTCCATGTTGATGCCTGCATCTGCAAAATATCCCTTTTCCTTTGCAATGAACATCGGCGCATAGCCGGTCCATGTGCAGAAGGCCATGGAAACATCGGTCATGTCTCCGCCGCCGGCAGAAGTGCCTCCTGTGTTTGCTCCGGAACCGCAGCCTGCGAATGAGGCAAGCAGCAGGGCAGCTGCGGCCGCAGCTGCAATCATTTTTTTCATTTTCATTTCTTTTTCCTCCTGATGCCGCACGGCGCTGCGGCATTTCATAGATCGCTTTTGGGTAACCCCCGGTGGGGGCAATGTAAAAAATCCGTGCGTCCGCCGGATATTCATCGTTTTTATGACCGGCCGGCACAGATCAGGCTTCTGCAGTCTGTCCGCCGGACGTTCGTCATTTTCAGTACAGGTGCAGTGGAATCCTCGCCAGTACCGTACGCTCTCTGCCTGCGAACTGCGGATCAGCGTCCGGAGGCCGCGTCGCTGCTCTCCTGCCACAGCATATCCATGATCTGCTTTTTTGTTGCCAGGAACTCAGGCATCACCAGACAGTCATGGCTGCGCTTCTCAGGCAGGTTCACATGGAGAGCTGCCTTGATGGTGCCGGGCCTGCGGCTCATGACATAGACCCGCTGTCCCAGCAGAACCGCCTCGTCGATGTCATGGGTTATAAAGAGAATCGTGGTTCCTGTTTTTACGCTGATCCCGGATAAAAGCTCCTGCATGACCATGCGTGTCTGGGCATCCAGTGCTCCGAAAGGCTCGTCCATGAGAAGCACCTCCGGCTCATTGGCCAGGGTCCTGGCGATGGCAACACGCTGCTTCATACCCCCGGAAAGCTGCTTCGGCAGGGCGTTCTCGAAGCCGCTCAGCCCAACCATATCGATGTAGGCTCTGGCCCGCTCCGCCCGTTCCTTTGCGGGGACCTTTTTCATTTTCAGGCCGAACTCAATGTTTTTCTGAACGGTCAGCCACGGAAAGAGGCTGTAGCCCTGAAAGACCATGCCCCGATCCACCCCGGGTCCTGCAACCGGGCTTCCGTCAAGGAGCACCTGGCCGCTGGTGGCTGTCTCAAGTCCTCCGATAATATTGATCAGTGTGCTTTTTCCACACCCGGACGGGCCAACAATCATGACAAATTCCGACTGCCCAACCTGCAGGTTTATGTCAGATATTGCGGTCACATTCCCTCCGGCGCTGCTGAATATTTTTGTAAGGTTTTTTACCTCAAGCTTTGTTTTTTCCATATCTTTTTCCCATATGCTCTGTGTATTTTCCGACCGACACGGCTTTGGCATATCCCTGTGCCTTTTCGGCCGTCTGCGCTGCTACCGGTCCGTAAGGGTCTCATGCCACGGGGTTACGATTTTTGTAAGTATGCGGAATACCCAGTCTGTTACAAGTCCGATCAGACCGATGAGAATCAGACCTGCAAAGATGGTGTCGGTGGCCAGATAGCGCTGAGACTTGAGTATCATGTAGCCCAGGCCGTTCTGAGCGGCAACCATTTCGGCAACAACAAGGTAGGTCCATGCCCAGCCTACGGTGAGCCGGAAGTCGTTCATCAGCCCCGGCAGGGCTGCAGGGAAGATGACCTCCTTGTACATCTGAAGTTTTCCGGCGCCCAGTGTTTTTGCCGCATTGATCATGTTTTTGTCAACGCTGCCTACGGTATCGCAAACCATAAGGACGAGCTGGAAAAAGGTTCCCAGGAAGATGATCGTGTATTTCTGTGACTCGCCGATGCCCAGGTAGAGAAGGGTCAGGGGCACAAGGGCCACCACCGGCAGGTATCTGGCAAACTCTACGATAGGCTGCACAAATGCGCTGAATTTCTTTGAGTTTGCCATGAGCATCCCCACAGGCAGCGCAATAATGACGGACCAGATCCATCCCGTAAGCACTCTGCGAGTGGATTCCCAGCAGTTCGCCCACAGGGAGCCGTCTTTGTACATCTCTCCCAGTCTGCGGATCACATCTGCAGGAGACGGCAGAAATACGTCCGATACTACGCCTCCAAAGGACAGGCCGCACCACAGGGCGATGATTAATGTAAAACAGACGATAGAAAGCAACCGGTATGCGCTGAGGCCGCCGCTCTTCCTTCTGCCTGCTTTCAGTCCGCCCGGGGCGGACGCTGTGTTTGTTACTTCTTTCTTTTCCATAATTCTTCTGTTTCTTTCCTGTTTTTTGCTTTTTCCATCTGGGCCGGTGCCCTGCACCGGGGAAGCACAGCTTTCTGGCGCCCCGCGCATCCGCCGGTTTTTGTTCCTTTAGTGTGTTAAAGCAGTTAATCAGAATTTTACATGATATTCCCTTATTTTACAAGCAGATTTTACGTTCTTAATTCTGTACAGGGCTCCGG
>JBJFFZ010000080.1:0-3211 GCA_051892195.1 Anaerovoracaceae bacterium | reverse complement strand
GGTTTCGTCTTACGGTTTCGTTTCCGTTCTTTCCGTCATTGCATCTTTTCGTCTCAGCTGTGCTCCTCCAGCCACCGCCAGGCGGTGTACGCATACACGGCGCTTCCTGCGGTCAGGGCCTCCTCATCAAACATTACCATAGGGTGGTGCTGGGGATAAATATAGCCCTTTTCCGGCTGCCCTGCAGCCAGCGCAACCATAATGGAAGGAACCTGCTGACTCACATAGGCAAAATCTTCGGAACCTGCGGATTTTGATGACTGTCCGCCTCCCATGGCGTTGAGCTCTGCCACGGAAAATGCCCGGTCCGGCCCCAGAAGCTCCTTTGCGTAACGGGCGGTGCACATGGACAGCTCCGGATTGTTTATCAGAGTCGGACAGCCGCTGCCGAAGGTGACACTGGCCTGGGCCCGGAAGGTTTTCGCGATGCCTTCTGAGATCTCCGTCAGCCGCTGCTTCAGGTACGATCTTACTTCTTCATCAAAGGTCCGGATGCTGCCGCCCATGACGGCTTCATCCGGGATGGCATTGGCAGCCGTTCCTGCCTGCATGGTTCCCACCGTGAGAACCGCCTGGTCCGTCATGGCAAGCTCTCTTGCGTGAAGCTCCTGCAGAGCGATGAGTATATGGGCTGCAGCCGTCAGGGGATCGATGCCGGTATTTGGCATGGAGCCGTGGCAGCCCTTTCCTTTTACTCTGATCTCAAAATAATCTGCTGCAGGGGCGCTGACCCCGGGACCGGATACAACCGCAGTTCCCGGTTCAAAAGGCATTCCCGCCATTACGTGGATCATCATGGCCGCATCCACCGCCGGGTTTTCCAGCAGCCCTGCCCGGATCATATCCTCTGCACCCTCAAAGATTTCCTCTGCAGGCTGAAACATGAGCCGGACCGTTCCCCGGATCTCGTCTTCGTGCCGTTTCAGCAGCCGGGCTGCTCCCAGAAGCATGGCTGTATGCAGGTCATGGCCGCAGGCATGCATGCAGCCGTTGTCGGACGCAAACTCCACAGGGGCTTCCTCACGGATGGGCAGTGCGTCCATATCGGCTCGAAGCAGAAAGACCTTTCCCGGTTTCTTTCCCCCTGCATCCGCCATGACGCCGGCCTTTCCGCAGGGTTTCGGCTCATACCCCATTTCCTTCAGGGCTTCCGTCACATAGGACAGAGCCTCCTCCACCCCAAAGCCTGCGCCGGGATGGGCATGCAGGTATCTCCGGTCTGCGGTGATCTGTTCCTTCAGTTCCAGAGCCTCTCTTTTTATTTCATCGGATTTCATTGATATCGCGCCTCCTTGTAAATATGCTTTCCCTTTTTCGGGACCGAATATTCTGTTCTGACATGATTCTTCCGATTCTATTTTACCACCTGGACAGTTTTTCACAATGCAGTACCGGCGTTCTGTCTGCAAAAAGAACCGGGGTTCTTCTGTAAAAAAATCCTGAGTTCTTCTGCAAAAAAGACCGGGGACTCTGTCCCCGAAAAGAGTTCTGCACTCTGGTTCTGCCGCGGGCGGCAGCTCCTGTTTTTCTTTTATTCCTGCTGATGGATGATTTATTTTGTGATTTCGGAAATTTCCTGCGACACATGGTAGATTTCTTCCAGCAGACCGTTGAGCTGTTCTACGGAACGGACGCTTTCGTTCATGACCTCTCTGCTGTTTTCGGAGGAGGCCGCAACCTGCTCGCTCATGGCGGAAAGGTTCATAATACTGTCGTTGATCAGGGTATTTGCTTCCAGAATGGATTGTACCTGTCCGAAAATCTGCTGAATCAGCGTCACGAGAAGGTGATTCTTTTCGTCGATTTCATTGATGTCTTCAATGGCATTTCCGATCATCTGGTTCTGCTTCACAGAGGCTTCGATGGACTGCTTCATGGTGTCGGACGCTTCATTGGAGTTCTGAACCAGAGCTTCGATAATCTCGGTGATCTTGTTTACGGAATTTTCTGTCTGAACGGACAGTGCGCGGATCTCATTGGCCACTACGGCAAAGCCCTTTCCGGCCTCCCCGGCTCTTGCTGCCTCGATGGAGGCATTGATGGCAAGGAGGTTTGTCTGGCTTGAGATATCTAAAATCTCGCTGGTAATGTCGCCCACGGACTGAATTCTTTTGCTGAGCTCCTGGGTGGTCTTCTGACTTCTTCTGTTGAGCTCGCCGGTGATCTTTGCCTGCTCGGCAAGAAGGTCCATGGCTTCCTTCCCCGACTGCACCGCTGTGGCGGACTGCTCTGCAGCCTCCTGCATGTTTTGGGCATCCTGCCCTGTTTTTTCAAGGTTTTCCTGAATGTCAGAGGTCAGTCTCGTCTGCTCCTCGATGGCCTTCGCCGTGGTATTCATGCTTTCAGAGATTTCCACAACCTCCTGATTGCTCCGCCTTATGCTGTCCGCCATCTCTGCAGAGGTGTTTTTCGCAGTCTCGATTTTCCCTGCAATGGCCCCTGTGTTTTTAATAATATTCCGTGTGATTTCCAGTTCTTTTTCTGCATTTTCCCGGATGGCGCTCATGGTTTCCGTGCTGTGCCGGTGGAAAAGGGCGATGATATTGTACGCCATAATGCACGCAAAAATCCCGAAAATCCCCTGAAGCAGGGCAACGGTCTGGGTGGACCCGTCCCGGGCCATAAACCGGGCCATGGCAGCCAGATTCACCAGAGCTGTGGCTGAAATACTGAATATGGAAAACTTCTTGTCCATATAAAGCATAATATAGATCAGCACAAGATATACATATGCATACATGTAGATATTTGGAGTAAACAGAACAAGATCACAATACGAAAAGAACAGGACTGCAAATCCCAGAATCATGAACTTTTTTGACTTTCTGAATTTTATGTAACATACGAGATATACAACTGCCGCAAGAGCAAACAGGACCACTCTCGCAACCAGCAGGGCAGATGCGGGTTCGCCGCTGGCAAACCCCAAAGAACACAGAATAAAACCGAAGATCAGAATCGCCAGCCCTGTGTTTCTGGCTTTTTTATTCTTCTCCAGCATATGTCGTTCTTCAATATTCATACTTCCAACTCCTTTTCATTCTTCCTCTTCAAAATAATTCCGCTTCAAAGAAATGATCTCTTCCAAACGATCTCTCTAAATAAACAATCTCTTCAAATAAGCGTTTTCTTCAAAAAACGATCTTATTCTAATTGTGTTTTAATCATTTCACATGAGTAATATCGGAACAAAGCGAAAGAACTTTAGAGT
>JBJFFZ010000079.1:0-3216 GCA_051892195.1 Anaerovoracaceae bacterium | reverse complement strand
GCATCACGCATGGTTGTATCCGTAAAGAGGAGCTTCTTCTGGGCAAGAACCCAGTCAGACAGACCCTTTGCACCCTTTTCGTCAAAGATCTGCTTTGTACCTCTGAGCTTGGTGATATCCACATCGATCTCAGGAACAGCAGGAACATCGGCAGGAGACTTTGCCCATCTCACTTCATTGACTGCCTTGTTGCCCAGGAATCTTAAAATTCTTACTTCGTCCTCTTCCGCGCTGTTTACGTTAAGCAGCTCCGGATTGCTGTCGATAAATCCGGTGTTGCACAGGCCGGCCCGGAAGGTCGGATGGTTGATTACGTTGAGCAGGAAGTTTCTGTTTGTCTTTACTCCCTTGATCTGCAGCTCATTGAGGGCTCTGGAAGCCTTGTTTGCCGCAGTATTGAAGTCCCTGCCGAAGGCAGTTACCTTAACCAGAAGGCTGTCGTAGTACGGTGTGATCACAGCACCTGTGAAGCCGTTGCCTCCGTCAAGACGGATGCCGTTTCCGGAGCCGGTAGAATAGAATTCGATCTTTCCTGTATCAGGAGCGAAGGAATTTGCCGGGTCTTCTGTTGTGATACGGCACTGAATGGCAGCACCTCTCAGATGAACATCCGCCTGAGACTGAATGTTGATTGCCTTGGAATCCAGCGCATACCCCTCTGCAATCAGGATCTGCGCCTGAACGATATCGATGCCGGTTACAACCTCAGACACGGTATGCTCAACCTGAATTCTCGGGTTCATTTCGATAAAGTAATGGTTTCCGTTCTTGTCTAAAAGGAATTCAATGGTACCGGCACTTCTGTAGTTTACATGATTTGCCAGCTTCAGAGCATCTGCGCAGATGGCCTGTCTCTGCTCTTCCGTAATGGACTGGGCAGGGGTAAATTCTACAACCTTCTGGTGACGTCTCTGGATAGAACAGTCTCTTTCATAGAGATGAACAATATTGCCGTACTTGTCGCCGAGAATCTGTACTTCGATGTGCTTCGGTTCTTCCACATACTTTTCAATAAATACATCGTCAATACCAAAGGCCTTCTTCGCTTCGCTCTGGGCGCTGTTGAATTCCGGAATCAGATCCTTAGGATCACGAACGATTCTCATACCTCTTCCGCCGCCGCCGGCAGATGCCTTCAGCATAACCGGATAACCGCAGAAATCGGCAAATTTCTTTGCGTCCTCATCAGACTTGATGGCTTCTTCTACCCCTGGAATGGTAGGAACGCCTACTTCATGGGCAACGATCTTTGACTTGATCTTGTCACCCAGCTGGTCCATCATTTCATGAGTAGGTCCGATAAACTCGATGCCAGCTTCTTCGCACTGCTTTGCAAAATCAGAGTTTTCTGCCAGGAATCCGTAACCCGGATGGATGGCATCTACACCCTTTGACTTTGCCAGCTCAATGATTTCAGTAATACCGAGGTAAGCATCTACCGGACCCTTCCCCTTGCCCACCTTGTAAGACTCATCCGCCTTTGTTCTGAAAAGGGCATTCTTATCTTCTTCTGAATAAATTGCCACGGTGCGAATTCCGAGCTCGCTGCAGGCTCTGAAAATTCTGATTGCGATTTCTCCTCTGTTTGCAACGAGAACCTTCTTAAACTTTTTCATGCTTTCTCCTCATTATTTTCTGATTTTTTGAAAATTTAATTGAATTTTCCCCTGGCCGCCAGCTCATGCAGCTTCGCAAGAGCACTGCACAGACCGCCGACCTCGTTTATCAAGCCAGCCTCTACAGCCTCCTTACCGGTAAGAATGGAACCGATATCGTTGGCCATATCCTCTGTAGCGTTCATCAGGCGTTCGATGGTATCATAGTCCGCATCCGAAGTCCGGACAATAAAATCAATGATCCGCTCCTGCATTTTTCTGAAGTAATCATACGTCTGCTGGGAACTGATCACCAGTCCGCTGGTCCGTACCGGATGGATGGTCATGGTGGCGCTGGGCGCAATAAACGAATAATCTGCTGACACCGCCAGTGGAACGCCGATGCTGTGACCTCCGCCTAAAACCAGAGAAACCGTAGGCTTTGAAATGGAATGGATCATCTCCGCCAGTGCAAGACCGGCCTCCACATCGCCCCCTACTGTGTTAAGCACAATTAACAGACCTCTGATCCTCGGGTTTTCCTGAACCGCAATCAGCTGCGGAATCATATTTTCGTATTTTGTGGTCTTTGTATCCGACGACAATACGGTATGACCCTCAACGCTGCCGATCACTGTCATATACTGAATATCAGACTCGAAATCAAAAACATTTCTGATACTGCCGAAGTCATCAATGCTGGCTTTTACATCTTCTTCATTTCTTTCCTTTTCATCGTACATGGTTCTTCCTCCTCCTTCATACTCCGGCGGCTCTGCCGCCCCCTGAAACGGAACGAAGATAGTATGTACCATGATGGAAAATATATGCTGAAATTATATCAGAAGTTCCTGGTTAAAATTCCATCTTTGCTTCGATATAATCTGCAACCTTGTCTATTGCAATCCGGATCTGTTCCATGGTATCTCTGTCGCGGATTGTTACGCAGCCGTCAGACTCAGTGTCCGGATCCACAGTAATGCAGAACGGTGTGCCGATTTCGTCCTGACGTCTGTAGCGCTTGCCGATGCTTCCCGGCAGGTCATAATCCACAGGGAATCTCTTTGCAAGATCGTCATAAAGAGCTTCTGCCTGCTCCGCCTGCTTCTTTGTCAACGGAAGAACCGCTGCCTTATATGGCGCCAGCGCAGGGTGGAAGTGCATTACCACTCTCGTATCTTCCTTGCCGTTTGCACCGACCACAGTTTCTTCGTCATATGCCTCCACAAGGAACGCCAGAGTTACTCTGTCTGCACCAAGGGATGGTTCAATGCAGTACGGAATAAACTTTTCGTTTGTTACAGGGTCCTGATAAGTCATATCCTGACCGGAGAATTCCTGATGCTGTCTCAGATCGTAATCGGATCTGTGGGCAATGCCCCACAGCTCGCCCCAGCCGAACGGGAAGAGATACTCAATGTCGGTGGTTGCCTTGCTGTAGTGGGAAAGCTCTTCCGGAGAGTGGTCTCTCAGTCTCATATGCTCATCGGAAATTCCGAGATCCTTCAGGAATTTCGGACAGAAGTCTCTCCAGTAGTCAAACCACTCCATATCGGTTCCCGGCGCGCAGAAGAATTCCAGCTCCATCTGCTCAAACTCTCTGGTACGGAATGTAAAGTTG
>JBJFFZ010000078.1:0-3234 GCA_051892195.1 Anaerovoracaceae bacterium | reverse complement strand
CCGGGCGGCGCAGTGGGCGCTTGCGAAGGCGAACTGAAGGTTGTAGCCGCCGGTGTCTCCGTCTACGTCCAGGGTTTCGCCGATGCAGTACACGGATGGGAATTTTTTGAGGGACATGGTGGAAAGATCCACTTCTGACAGGTCAAGGCCTCCTGCAGTTGCCATGGCTGTCCGGAAACCGGAGGTTCCGCTGATGGTGAAGGTGTCGCAAAGCAGCAGCCGGACCAGCTTTTTCAGATGTTCGCCGCTCAGATCGGCATAGCGGGACTCCGGCTTCACTGAAATTCTTTGCAGCAGAACCCGGAGAAATGCTTCAGAAAGGGAATCATCCGAGAAGAAGCTCTGCAGGACGGTAAGGACCTGCTTTTTGCAGCCTGCCCGCAGGCTGTTGAGGGAAGCGAGCAGCATTTCTTCTGTTTCTTCCGGAAGCCAGCAGATATCCAGGGTCATGCCGTTTTGTGCATAGCGGGAGCTGTCCAGTACGGCCGGGCCGGAAAAATTGCGGTGGGTGCAGAGCACCGCTCCCTGGACTACAGGGCATTTTCGCGTCCTCTGTGATCCCGGATAGATCCGGACGGCGGCGGAGGGCACAGCAAATCCTGAGAGTTCTGCGTACGGATAGTGTTCTACATTGACAGGCACCAGACAGGGACGGGGCTCCCGGACGGAAAGGCCGCACTCACCGAGCACCGGGAAAATGATGCCGTCGGAGCCTGTGGATGGATAGGATGCACCTCCGCAGGCAAGGATCAGTTTTCTGCATTTCAGGGTCCGTTTCTGTCCCTGGGGGTCGGAGACCGTGATGGTGCAGCCGGAGGCTGCGGGGTGGATTTTTTCCAGAGAGACATTGTTTTTCAGGGAGAATCCGTTTTTTTCCGCTTCCTGAAGCAGAAGGTTCAGCACCCGGGAAGCATCCATGGAGGAAGGAAACACTTTTCCATCCGGACGGGTGACGGTTTCCAGGCCCCGCTGACGGAACCATTCCATCAGATCCCTGTTGCTGAACTGGTACAGAAGCTGCCGGATTTTTTTCCCGTTGCTGCCGTAATGGGTGAGAAACTGCCGGATATCTCCTGCGTGGGTCAGGTTGCACTGACCGGAGCCGGACATGAGAAGCTTCAGGCCGGGACGGCCGGCACGGTTGAGAATGAGACGATGCTCTCCCCTCCGGGCGGGGATATTGGCAGCAGCAAAAAGGCCGGAGGCGCCTGCTCCGGCGATGATTACATCATAGATCATAGCGTATCCTTTTCAGGGCAGAGCCCTGGGAAATCCAATTGACATCAGAACTGTTTCTGGGATATATTATTGCATAGAATCTGATTTTTATAAAGAATTATCAAGGAGGTTTACAATGTTTGAATGTGGTTTTATTTATGTAGCTGGAGGCCTTGATCCTGCAGTGCAGAGAGCTGTGATTCCTTCTTCTGAGATCAACATGAATGTCATCGGCTGCTCTACATATGCGGAGGCCTGCGAAGCAGCAAAGGAACTGGTTGCAAAGGGCTGTACCGCTATTGAGCTGTGTGCCGGATTCGGATATGAAGGCATCGCTATGGTTAAGGAAGCTGTGGGACCTGGAATCTGGGTCGGTGCAGTAAAGTTTGACTGCCATCCGGCCTTCGAGTTCAAGAGCGGCGACGATATGTTCAAGTAAGGCAGACACCTGTCAGGAAGATATTCAGAAAGGATCATGCATCCGTGAAAGCGGCTGCGTGGTTCTTTTTTTTTTGTTCTTTTCGGACGGGCCTTGCCGGATTAAGCATTTCCTTCTTCCGGTCGATGAATAGAATGAGTTATGAGCTTTTCAGAACCGGAATGGAGCAAAGCATGGACGAAAACAATTTAATGCCGGGGTCAGGAGAATCTTACGTACTGCCGGACGAATTTTTTGATATGGACGAAGATGAGCTGGAAGAGGAAATCATGAATGTCTCCCAGAGTGAGCAAAGGTCTCAGGATGAGGAGATTATGGGGGTTTCCGCCACTGCAAGGGCCACCAGTCAGGAAAATTTCAGAAAAAAGAAAGAGAAGGGGTCCTTTCTGGCGGCGCTGCTTTCGATTTTCAGCCGGAAAAAGGATAAGAAATCCGGGAAAGGCAAGGGGAAAAAGAAGAGCAGCCCTGCTGACGGGGAAATGGAGCTTTCTGAGGATCTGACGGATGAAGAGGGAATGGAAGAAAAGAATCCTTCTCCGAAAAAAGGAAAAATAGGAAAGAAAAAGAAAAAGGCTGCGAAAAAGAAAACCGGGAAAAAAGGCAGCAAAAAGAAAAAAAAGGAAAAAGAGCCGGCCGGGGCCGGCGGAAAAAAGAAGCTGATTCTTATTCTGATTCTCGTGATTGCCGTGGGGGCAGGAGGTTTCTTTGTGCTGAAATCCCGCGGCATGACCGGCGGGGATTCTCCGGGTAAGGCGGAAGGCAGCCGGGACACCACAGGCGTGGTTTCCGTGGATACTTCTGAGCAGAAAGAGGATTATACAGTGCTTGAGGCTCTGTTTGAGGATGGCGTGGAGCTGACGGAGGACGGGTACGATCCGGACTGGTATAAGGTGAACTTTACCTATCGCTACGGGCACCAGAACAAAAAGGGCCTGTTTGATGTCATTGATTTTACCTCGTATCTGGAGCAGCTGGAGGAGGAAGCAGCTTCCGAAGGGGAAGCCTCCGGTGACGAATCCCAGACAGAGGACAGCGAAGAAACCGGTGATGAATCAGAATCCGGGGATGGAGAAGATTCAGAGCAGAAGGAGCCGGAGCCCACTCCGGTCCAGACCCTGTACGAGCAGGTTCAGAAGGCTGAAAGCTGTGCAAAAATGTGGGCCTGTGCCAGAGGCTCTGTAAACAGCTACCGCACCCGGGGAAATGAAGGCTACAGAAATCTGGTGCCGGAATTCTCCCAGAAGTATATGGACGCAGGCGAATACAAGACCTTCCGGGATGCCGTATCCTGCACCATGCTTTTTGCCACCATGAACAGCTTTGAAATATCCAAGACCCTGCTGTCTGAGGATTATTCCTATGCGTATATTGAATTCACAAGAAATCTCAATGTGAGCCGCTGCATCAATCCGTCCCTGCTGGACAAAACCCCGCTGCAGGGCATTCAGGAGGGCAGCATCAATCTTCAGCGATTCCAGCTGGAAATGAAATACAGCGAAGAAGAGGACCAGTATCTCATCAGCCGGATCCGCCTGCTGAAAACCACGGAACGCCCTCAGATCACGGACGTGGTCTCT
>JBJFFZ010000077.1:0-3256 GCA_051892195.1 Anaerovoracaceae bacterium | reverse complement strand
GCGGCTTCAGGGACTGTTTGTTTTTTGCGTCCGGAAGCTGCACCGTCTCCGGCGGTGATCCGGAGAAAAACCGAGGGTTTCGGCGGCAACCCGGGGAGCACCGGAGGTCACGAGAAAGCGGCGGAAAAGCCGAAGGCGCAGGCGGCCTGCGGAGCGGCCGGAATTACAGAAAAACGGCCCGGAAAAGCGGGATGAACCCAGAGAGACCGATTCCGGTCAGGCCCGGCTCGGGAAACACAGGTTACCGGATATAAGCCGGAAAACCCAGAATGTGTACCGGGAGGAAAGACCAGGCCCGGCTCAGCCCGCAACATCAGGACATGGCCCGGCCCGGAACGCCAGAGCAAAGTAGAATATGTAAGAAAACAGGAGGAATAAGATGAGACAGATTAAGATTTTCGACACCACACTCCGGGATGGAGAGCAGTCACCAGGCTGCAGCATGAACCTGAAAGAAAAGATCGAAATGGCAAAGCAGCTGGAGAAGCTGAACGTTGATATTATGGAAGCCGGTTTTGCAGCGTCTTCGCCGGGGGATTTCCAGTCTGTAAAATCCATTGCAGAAACCATGAAGACCTGTACCGTTGCTTCTCTGGCAAGAGCCCTGCCGGGGGACATCGACCGGGCCTACGAGGCTGTAAAGAATGCCGTTTCTCCGAGAATTCACACGTTCATCGCAACCTCTCCGATTCACATGGAATACAAGCTCCTCATGAAGCCGGATCAGGTTATCGAAAGCGCGGAAAACATGGTAAAGTACGCCAAGAAGTACGTTTCCGACATTGAGTTTTCTGCAGAGGATGCCACAAGAAGCGACGTGGAATTTCTGGCAAAGATCTTCGACCGGGTCATCAAGGCCGGAGCAACCACCATCAATATTCCGGATACCGTCGGTTACACGACGCCGGACGAATACTTCGATTTTATTACCCGCCTGAGAAATGCCTGCCCTGCGCTGGATAAGGTGGACATCTCCGTTCACTGCCACAACGACCTGGGCATGGGCGTTGCAAACTCCCTGGCTGCCGTAAGAGCCGGCGCAACCCAGATCGAATGCACGGTCAACGGCATCGGCGAGCGCGCCGGAAACACTTCCCTGGAAGAGGTGGTTATGGCCATGAAGACCAGAAAGGACATCTACCAGGCGGATACGCGGATCGTTACAACGGAAATCATGCGTTCCTCAAAGCTTCTGACCCGTATTACGGGCGTCAAGGTGCAGCCGAACAAGGCCATCGTCGGGGAAAACGCCTTTGCACATGAAGCAGGCATTCACCAGGACGGCGTTCTGAAGAACAAGGAAACCTACGAGATCATGACGCCGGAATCCATCGGTATCACAGAAAAGAATCTCGTCATGGGCAAGCACTCCGGCAAGTCCGCTCTGCGGGACCGCATCATTTCTCTTGGTTACACCGTTACAGACGAAGAGCTGGAAGTGGCATTTGCCAAGTTCAAGGATCTGGCCGACAAGAAAAAGAAGGTTTACGACAGCGACATCGAAGCCATCGTGACCAAGGAATCCGTAAAGGTTCCAAAGGTGTTCACTCTGGACAGATTCACATTCAACGTAGGCAATACCATTACAAATACTGCTGTTGTCCGCCTCAACAAGAACGGAAAGCTCGTGGAAAAGATGGGAACCGGTGACGGCCCTCTGGACGCAGCCTTCAACAGCGTGGAGAAGATCGTGGGCAAGAAGCTCGACTTTGAAAACCTGAAGATCGAAGCCAACACCGAAGGCAAGGACGCCCTGGGCGATGCAACCGTAACCATCCGCGATCCGGAGGCAAACCTGTCCACAAAGGGCCGCGGCGTCAGCACCGACATCCTGGAAGCCAGCCTTCAGGCTTACGTCAATGCAGTCAACAAAATGCTGTACGAAGAAGGCATCGTAGAAGAAGTAATGAACAGCGAATCCGAAGAAGCGAACTAAACGGGCGCTCCGCGGCCCCCCGGCAACCCGGATGCGGAACCGGGCCGGCATCCCGCCAGACACGCCGGCCCGGCACCCGTTACCCAGGCCCCAGTCCCGGGCCCGGGTGGCCGGCTGGGCCGGCCGGAAACACTGTTGTGATTCTGATTGCAGATTCGGAAATTTGCAAATATGAACATTTATTCGTCAATTATTAAAATTAGAAAGGAAGTACATATCTTATGGGAATGACCATGACACAGAAGATCCTGGCTGCGCATGCAGGTCTGGATTCCGTACAGGCAGGACAGTTTATCGAAGCAAAGCTGGACGCTGTACTGGCAAACGACATTACCGGCCCGGTGGCCATCAAAAATCTGCCTTCTATGGGGGCAACCGACGTATTTGACAAGGACAGAGTATACCTGGTTCCGGACCATTTTACTCCGAACAAGGACATTAAGGCTGCAGAGCAGTGCAAGCTCATGAGAGAGTTTGCAAGAGGCCAGGAGCTCACAAATTACTTTGAAGTGGGCCGGGTGGGCATCGAACACGCGCTGCTTCCGGAACAGGGTCTGGTGACTGCAGGAGATGTTGTGATCGGTGCGGATTCCCACACCTGCACATACGGCGCTCTGGGCGCATTCTCCACAGGCATGGGCTCAACCGATATTGCAGCGGGCATGGCGAGAGGCTATTCCTGGTTCAAGGTTCCTTCTGCTTTGAAGTTTGAGCTGGTCGGGGAACCGACGGGCTGGGTCAGCGGCAAGGACCTGATCCTTCACATTATCGGCATGATCGGCGTGGAAGGCGCAAGATACAAGTCTATGGAATTTACCGGGGAAGGGGTAAAGCACCTGAGCATGGATGCAAGACTGACGGTCTGCAACATGGCCATCGAAGCAGGGGCAAAGAACGGAATCTTCCCGGTAGACGAAATCACACTGGAATATCTCAAGGGCAGAGCAAAGCATGAGCCGAAGGTATTTGCGGCGGATGCTGATGCAGAATACGATGAAACCTATGTCATCGATCTGTCCCAGCTGAAGTCCACAGTTTCCTTCCCGCATCTGCCGGAGAACACAAGAACCATCGACAATGTAGGGGACATCGCCATCGATCAGGTCGTAATCGGCTCCTGCACAAACGGAAATATTTCCGACATGGAGGTTGCAGCAAAGATCCTCAAGGGCCGCAAAGTGGCAGACAATGTAAGATGCATCATTATCCCTGGGACTCAGAATATCTACAAGCACTGCATTCAGCAGGGTTGGGCGGAGATCTTTATCGATGCCGGTGCAGTATTCTCAACACCGACCTGCGGACCATGCCTGGGAGGCC
>JBJFFZ010000076.1:35291-45018 GCA_051892195.1 Anaerovoracaceae bacterium | reverse complement strand
TTAGCTCATCAGAGCAGAGCATCCAGAATATACAGAACTGCTTAGGTGATTTCGATGCCGGTGAATCATGGTTTCACTTTAAGAAATGATTGGATTTTCAGCAAAGATACAGCGTTGCCCGGAAGCGACAAAAGCCGCCTCCGGGCACCGTTTTCGTTGTGGCTTTAGCGAAAAAACACCAGTTCAACTGGTAGTTATGATTTTTTGAGAGCAATCATATGTTTTGAATATTTTTTTTACAACTCATGAAGATGATGTCCGGTTCTGCCCGGCAGGATTCTGTTGCGGTTTCCGTTTCTTTGGACGGGAGCGATTTGTTCTGATGCGCATCCGGTACGGAACGGGAATTGTATACAAAAAAATTACAACAAAAATCCTGTTTTTGGGCGGTGTTGGAAATTTTCATCCAGAAAATGGAAATGAATTGGAAGAAGTTACAGAAAAAGAATGTTTAGTATTTGAGATGTAACAAAATTTATTTACATGTAAAATTATAGTGAAGAAATATAAATTTTATTTTCTTTAAGTATATTTCTTTGGAAATATAATCCAAAAAAGAAAATAAAGATGAAACTATATGTGCGCGAAGATTACAACACCGGAAAAAAACAGGCAAAATGATGTAAAAAGTAACATATGATTGTATACAATGACTGGAGAAAGGACTAAAGATCACTGCTAACCGCTTCTTTCGTGTGAAATTCAGGAACTGTTTGAAAAAATGTAAACGATAAAGAAGCAGAAACGTACAATAGAAGTGCGGGAAGGTGCGGGATGAGTGCGGGATTTTGCGCATAATAAAAAAATTCCAACCCCCGAAAGGGTTGGAATTTCAACACTTTGGCGCGCCATGCAGGATTCGAACCTGCGACCTTCGCATTCGTAGTGCGCTACTCTATCCAGCTGAGCTAATGGCGCATAACCGACTTTTAAAAGTATACAGCAGCGGAACGGGATTGTAAAGCATTTTTTAAATTTTTTTTACTTGATGAAGTCTGTGAAATAGTGGATACTAACGGTGTGAAATGCCGCAACAGCAGGCCGCAGCAGCGTTGCAACGACCGGAACAGGGGCTTGATGGAGCCGCAGTCGACCGAAGAAGAATGGCGGTGGGCTGCATCGGGTTTCGGCATAACCGCAACAGACCACAGCAGGTGGCAACAGGCTGCAGAGGAGTAGAAACAGCGCTGCAGCAGGCCGCAGCAGCAGGCCGCAGCATTCCTGCAGCAGAAACGCAGCATGCCGGCAGCAGGCCGCTGCCTGCTGCGGCCGGAAATAAAAAGAACATCGCAGCGGAAAAGGGGGATAAAATTGAGCCATGGCTGAGATTAAAACGTATACAGGAAAGCTGATCGATCCGCTGAATCCGGACCCGGAGCTGATTGAAATAACCGATATTGCCCACGCCCTGTCATTTCTCTGCAGGGGCAACGGCCATGTGGAGCGCTTTTTTTCTGTGGGGGAGCATTGTATTCTCTGCTGCAGGGAAGCCCTGGCGCGGAATCTGGGCAGCAGGATTGCCCTTGCATGCCTGCTTCACGATGCTTCGGAAGCCTATATGGCGGATGTTCCAAGGCCGGTGAAGGATCTGTTGCCGGGCTACAGGGAAAAGGAGGAGGAACTGCTTGCGTTAATCTTTGAGAAATTTCTCGGTTCGGATCTGAGCGCTGCAGAGCAGCGGGCTGTGAAACAGATTGACGATGATCTGCTGTATTATGACCTTCGGGACCTGCTTCACATTGAGGCAGAGGAGCTTCCGCCGGTTCTTCATGTTGAGCGGCCTTCGGAATGTCAGAATTTCGCTCAGGTTCAGGAGGAATACCTCCGTCTATGGGCAGATCTTTCCGAAAAAATCGGAAAATAAGAGAATCTGAAAAGAAAAATAAAAAATTTCACATAATTTTCGCATTTTGAAGGTACACTTTTTTATTATTATGTGGTATCATAGTAAAAAAGCATTGAAAATCAATGGGGTTAGGAGGTAAGTAATGGATAGACAGGAAAGAATCGATACAACCAGAGATTTGTCCACGTTTGCAAATGTGGTTCGTCATTACCAGACATATACGAAAAAAGCCCTTCAGGGGTATCACTTTACTCCCAACGAAGTGGCAACCATGATCTTCCTTCTGGAAGAAACGGATATGGATACAGCAAAGGAGTTTTCCAACAAGTATGGTGTAACCCAGTCCCTGGTATGCCGTTCGGTGGACAGTCTGACCAGAAGAAAGCTCATCACTGCGGAGCAGGATCGCCTGGACCGCAGAGTCAATCACCTGAGTCTCAATCTGGATGACGAAAATCTCGAAAAAATCCTTACGGAGCTGAACTGCCAGTATATGGATACGCTCTTGGAAGGGATCAACAAAGAAGACAGAGAAACATTCCTGCGGGTTCTTCGGACCATTCAGGATCGGATCTCCGAATAATATCTGAAGAAGCTCTGCGGGAAGGAAGCTGGTCGTTTGTCGGAACCATACAGCTTTTTTCCCGCAGTTTGTTTTTTTTGACAATTATTTAACCATATTTTATTGAGATAAACGGGATTGCGCTGTATACTTTACTCTGTATAGTAGTAATAGTATGGTTGTATATTATTTTGTTATTGGCAGGGTTTTTAAGAGGGTTTTATATGAGCTGGTTAGAATCAAATTCACTACTTTTATCCAAAAAAACACTGGACAACCTATGGAAAAGTCAGCGTTTTTCTTTAGAAAATATTGCAAATCAGGATACGCCCCAATATAAATCAAAGTATGTAACCTTTGAGGATGAACTGAAAACCAGTCTGGCAAGGTACAGGACTTCCGGGGACCGGAAGCTTGTGCGCAGCTCTGCTGCGGCCGCCATTGCGGATTCGGGCATTTACGTTCATGAAAGTACGGCAGAATCCACCCGGGAGGATGGAAACAATGTGGACCTGGAGTCCGAATACCTGGAGCTGGCCAGAAACCAGATCCAGTACCAGTATGCCATCCGCCAGATCAGCCAGGAGTACAGCCGTCTGCAGAAGGCTATTGAAGGCTGACGGGGGCCCCAGGGGGGCCGGATGTCAAACTTATATTCGTTAAAGGTGTGTAATGTGTAATGCAGGTGCAGAATAAGTGTTAAAACTCATACGAAACAACGTCATCGTGGTGTTCGTTGTCATCGTCGTTCTGATGCTCATTGTTCCGCTGCCCACTGTAATGCTGGATTCTCTGATTCTGGTGAACATTGCGATCTCTCTGATGATTCTGATGATCACCATGTATATCTCAGAAGCCCTGGAATTTTCCATATTTCCCTCGCTTCTGCTGATTACCACCATCTACCGTCTGGCGCTGAACATCTCGTCAACGCGGCTGATTCTGTCCAACGGAGGCTCCGCCGGCAAGGTGATTCAGACCATCGGCAGCTTTGTGCTTCAGGGAAATGTTGTGGTAGGTCTGATCATTTACCTGATTATCGTACTGGTTCAGTTCATTGTAATTACAAAGGGAGCCGAGCGTGTATCGGAGGTTGCAGCCAGATTTACACTGGATGCTATGCCGGGAAAACAGATGGCCATTGATGCGGATCTGAGCTCGGGGCTGATTACAGAGCAGCAGGCGAGAGAACGGCGGCACAAGATTCAGAAGGAAGCGGACTTTTACGGGGCCATGGATGGTGCCACCAAGATCGTAAAGGGCGACTCCATCATGAGTATCATCACCACGGCCATCAACTTTATTGCGGGGATCATCATCGGTCTGGTGCAGGGAGGCATGACCTTTGGAGAAGTGCTCAACCAGTACACCATTGCAACCATCGGGGATGGTCTGGTGTCTCAGATACCGGCGCTGCTGATTTCAACCGCAACCGGTATGATCGTGACCCGTTCTGTTTCCGAGGGAAGCCTCAGTGTGGATGTGCTTCAGCAGTTCAGCGCACAGCCGAGAACGCTGCTTTTTGCCGGAGTGCTGATCTTCATGGTGGCCTTTGTGCCGGGAGCGCCCAAGGTGCAGCCGTTTCTTCTGGGAGTGATCCTCATTTTCTGCGGCTGGAAGCTGCGGGTTCCTTCTGAGGAACAGGAGGAAAAGCTCACAAGGGCAGAGGCTGCAGCCCGTCAGGAAGCGGAACTGCAGCAGCAGATGGAAGAAGAGGTCTTCGACGAAAACTCCTATTTTAAAAATGTTGACAATATCTATTCGCTGATCAATGTGGAAACCATCGAGCTGGAGTTCGGATACAGTCTGATTCCTCTGGTGGATGAAAGCAGCGGAGGAAACCTGATCAGCAGAATCGTGATTTTCCGGCGGCAGTATGCCCAGGAGATGGGATTTGTGGTTCCCTCCATCCGACTGAGGGACAGCTCCATGCTCAATGCAAACCAGTATGTCATCAAGATCAAAGGGGAGCAGGTGGCCATGGGAGAGATCCTGATCGATTATTATCTCGCCCTGGAGCCGTCGGACCCCATTGAAGAAATCGACGGCATCGACACGGTGGAGCCCGCCTACGGGATTCCAAGCAAATGGATCCTTCCGGAAAACCGGGATCTGGCGGAGATGTACGGCTATACGGTCATCGATCCTCTTTCCGTTATGCTGACCCATCTTTCTGAAACCATCAAGCAGCATGTGCATGAGCTTCTCAGCAGAGCTGAGGTGCAGCAGCTGGTGGAAAATGCAAAAAAAGCATCGCCGGACCTTGTGGCAGAGGCGGTTCCCGGGATCATTTCCTACACCAGCCTTCAGAAGATTCTTTACAACCTGCTGAAGGAAGGGATTCCAATCAAGGATATGATCACCATACTGGAGACCATTGTGGATTCGTCTTCTGTGACAAAGGATCTGGATGTGATTACAGAAAACATCCGTGTGGCTCTGAAACGGACCATCACCAGAAAGTTCTGCGAAGGGGGAACCCTGCGGGTAGTCACCCTGGATGCAGAGCTGGAAAAGGTAATTCTTTCCGGAATGACCAGAGGCGACCAGGGAATTTATCTTTCCCTCAGTCCGAACGTCATTCAGGGCATTGTGACGCAGCTGTCAGAGAATCTCCAGATATTCAAGGATCTTTCTCAGACGCCGGTGATTCTCACCAGTCATGTGATACGCGTGTATTTCTACAGGCTCATCGAACAGTTCTTCCCGAACGTCTATGTGCTTTCGTTTAATGAAATCGCCAACAATGTTCAGATTCAGGCCATCGGAAATATAGAGCTCCGTCAGTAGACGGCGGGGCGGAAGTGAAATAATTTGGGATATGAAAAATAGTTTTTGATTTATGTGTGATTTGGGAGAAATGTAAATGATTGGATCTGCAGTATATGAACGGTTTACCAACGAGGAACTTCTCCGGCAATATAAGCAGACAGGACAGAACGATATCAAGCAGGAGCTTGTGATTCGCTACAGCTATCTCGTCAAGGCAATTGCCGTGCAGATGCGCGGTGTGTACTTAAGTTTTGCGGAAGTGGACGATATTATTAACGAAGGGATTATTGCCCTGATGCAGGCCATAGAAAAGTTTGATTTTTCCAGAAATGTAAAACTGGAAACCTACGCATCCCTGAGAATCAAGGGAACCATTGTGGATATGGCCAGAAAACAGGACTGGATCCCCCGGAGCATCCGCAAAAAAGCAAAGGAGATCGACCGGGCCTCCATGGAGCTGTACGAAAAAAACGGCGTCATGCCGGGGGACAGCGAGGTGGCGGAGTACATGGGGATTCCCCTGGAAAAATTCCACAAGATTCAGGGGGAAATGAACCTGTACAATGTGATTTCCTTAGACTCCATTATCAGCGACTACAAGGACAGCTTCAATGTAACACCCCTCAGCGGCCAGCAGGGCCCCGACGACGCCCCTGCAGAATCCCTGCAGAAAAAAGAGATGTCCCAGGTGCTTGAAAAAGCCGTCCGGGGTCTCAGCGAACGGGAACAGCTCATTATTTCACTGTATTACGGAAAAGAAATGAGCATGAAGGATATTTCCATGATCCTTGAGGTCAGTGAGCCCCGGGTTTCCCAGCTCCACTCCTCAGCCATCCGCAAGCTGCGGACTGTGATGCAGTCCTATGCTGCCCAGTAGAAAACAACAGAGGAATTGATATGCAGAAAGGCTTTTACGACCTTACATCCGGGATGCTGACCCAGAACCGCATCCTGAACAATGTCAGCACAAATCTGACAAATGTTTCCACTCCCGGCTACAAGCGGGACGAGCTTATGACAAAGACCTTTGACGAACGGATGCAGGTCCGGGTGGGAAACATCGACAAGTCCGGCTACGAAGAGCTGCATACTGCCTCCATGCTCCGGACGGTAGACGAGGTCTACACCGTGTTTGAGCAGGGGGCTTTTGACGAAACGGGACGATCCCTGGATTTTGCCGTTGACGGCGAAGCTTTTTTTGAGATACAGGGGGACGACGGTAACACCTATTACACGAGAAACGGCTCCTTTACCCTGGACGGCTCCGGCCGTCTGTGGCTGCAGAACGTGGGGCTTGTCAGCGGAGCTGACGGAAATCCCGTCACCCTGAACACCGATAAGATCAACTGCAGCAGCAGCGGAGAAATTACGGATCTTTCCGGAAATATTCTGGGAACCATTCGTCTGGTGGCCTTCAACGACCGGGATCAGCTGGTAAAGACCGGTGAAGGAATGTTCTCCAATCCGGATCAGGGAAATATCCGGCAGGACGATGACTCTGTCATCAAATGGAAAAACCTGGAAAATTCCAACTCCGACCTTATGGAGGTCATGACCCAGATGATTACCGCCCAGCGGGCCTTCCAGAGCGCCTCCCAGGTGCTGAAGATGCTTGACGAGTCCCTCAATCTGACGGTAACGGAGATTGCAAGGATCGATTAATGCCAGCGGCCGGCTCATGGGGAAACAGGAAAACAGCCGGGCAGGATCCGGGAAATGCTTTCTGTTATGGAATAGTTATACGGGAAAGGAAAAAACTGCATGAATATCGCATTTTACAATGCATCCGTGGGGGCGGTGCAGCAGCAGAAAAAGCTGGATGTGACGGCCAACAACATTGCCAACATCAACACCGAAGGCTACAAAAATCAGACAGCCACCTTTGTGGATATGATGTATGGAAAGATTCACGATCCTCAGGAGGAGGATCTTACCGTAGGCGCCGGAGCCCGGGTGGAAAAGACCGACATCAGTTTTGACCAGGGTCCCCTGGACAGCACCGGAAATACATACGATTTTGCCATTAAAGGCACCGGATTCTTCGCTGTGTACAACATGGAGACACAGGAGATCAGCTATACAAGAAAAGGAATCTTTCAGATGTCCGAGTACGGCTCCGATATCTTTTATCTCACCACCGATACCGGTGAATTTGTGCTGAGCCCTCAGGGCCAGGCCGTGCGGGTCACCGGAGAGCAGGGAGAAGAGGTCTCCCTGGGCGTGTACGATTTCAACAGCTATCAGGGAATGCTTGCCGTAGGAGATGAGCTCTATCAGCCGGTGGAAAAAAACGGACAGCCGTTTCTCAACACGGAGGCTCAGGTGCTGCAGGGCTATGTGGAAAAATCCAACGCATCCCTGGCGGATGAAATGGTCCGGGTCATTGCGGCCCAGCGGGCGTACCAGGCAAATCTGCGGATGGTGACAACCTCCGATCAGATCGAACAGACCGTCAACAGTCTGCGTTAATGTTTTGTAATATTCAGGACGAAAAGTATTCAGGAAGAATCGTATTCAGGAATAATAATATTTAGGAAGAATTATCAGGAATTGCTGCGCCCGGGCGCAGAACAGAAAGAGCAGATTCTGACCGGAGCACATCCGGCAGATGGCGCTGCTGTTATGAAGCAGGAGGAATTGTAAGATATGTCAGTGACTGACTACCTGAAACTGAATGAGATACAGTTAAGTGCGCTGGGAGAGATCGGAAACATCGGCTCCGGCAATGCCGCAACGGCCCTGTCCAGCATGCTGGATAAACCGGTGGAAATCGAAATCCCCAAGGTTGAAATTCTGAATTTTGATGACTGCATGAACCTGGTGGGAGGACCGGAGGAGATCGTATCCGCCGTGCTGGTAACCCTGTCCAGGGATATCAACGGCATGATGCTGTTTATCCAGCAGGAGGAATTTCTGGACAGCATGCTGACGGTTATGCTGGGCAGCGGCATCGGGTCCTTTGAGGAAATCGATGAGATGGGCGTGTCCGCCGTCAAGGAGATGGGAAACATTATGCTTTCCGCATATGTAAATGCCATTTCCCAGATGACGGGACTGACCATCGAGATCAGCATCCCGTCCCACACCATCAATATGGCGGGGGGCGTTCTCAGTGTGCCGGCTGTTCAGATGGCGGAAGAGACCGATTACCTGCTTCTCATTCACGGCAACTTTGTGATCGACGAAAAGAAAGTAAAAAGCAACATATTTCTGGTTCCGGACATGGAATCGCTGAATATCATATTGGATAATCTTGGTGTAAATTTTGATGAATGATGCATTGTTAAAAGTAGGGATCGCCGATCTGAAGGTTGCCCGAACCGAGGAAGGGCTGATTACGTATGCCCTGGGCTCCTGCATCGGCATCTGCCTGTATGATGCAGGCACAAGGATCGCCGGGATGGTGCACATCATGCTGCCCCAGCCCGGAGGAAAGGTGGACAACAGGGCAAAGTATGCCACCACCGGCATTCCGGAGCTGATTCAGCAGATGGTGGCCGCAGGGGCGTCAAAGACCCGGCTTACGGCAAAGATTGCCGGAGGCGCAAAGATGTTCGCCGTCAATGGAACAAATACAGCCATCGGCGAAATCGGCCAGCGGAATGCAGCCATGGTGCGTCAGGTGCTGAAGCAGAACGGAATCCGCATTCTGGGAGAGGACTGCGGACTGGATTACGCAAGAACCATGTCAGTTTTCCGGGCCGACGGTTCCGTTCACATAAAATCCTACGGCCGGGGCGAAAAAACGCTGTAACCTCAAATCCGGCAGCATCACAGAAAAACAGAACCAGTGACCTGCAGCAGCCGCTGCAGAAAAGAACGGATCCCCCAGGCAGGAAGCCCGGAGAATCCGTTTTGTTTTTATTATAGCCGTTGTAATCCGCTGTTCCGCATGCTGTTTTACTTCAGGCGATCCGGAGCGCTGTTGTGTCTGGAGTTGTTCTTGACCGTCTGACACGCTGCAGTGATGGCTGCCAGCATATCCGTCTGGTACTGAGGCAGACAGGCGTTGATGCGGGCATAGAGCTTTCCCTTCATGGTAACCACGTACTTTGGCGGAATCCTGTTCAGGGTCAGAGCTACAACGTCGTTGGTGCAGCGTTCACAGGTGCACATATCGTAATCCCGCATCATGGCAGGAACCTTGCTTCTTACGATCTCTTCCGCAACGTTGACGAACATGTACTTTCCCGGAGTGACATCGTGGGGAGATTCCGAAAGATCCCTGTTTTCATCAGAGAAGGAAGCTCCGGAAAGATCGGATTCCACAGAATCCATAGAGTCGAACGTGTACTCGGTACCGAGACCGGATACCGGGTGAAAAGCCTTTTCTTTCTGATCCATATTGTAATTCTCACTTTCTAGGATGACTGATCCCTGCTTCTGGTACTGCTCATACTCCGGCGGGCCGGAAGAACTGCGGGAAGCTTCTTTCGGGTGTTCCTTATCAAAAAAGCTCTCCAGGGCATCCCGAAGCTTCAGAGACACCTCTTCGTCGCTGTCCGGTTCATCCTCCAGCATGCTGCGAAGCTCGCTGTGCTTTGCAG
>JBJFFZ010000076.1:21334-35191 GCA_051892195.1 Anaerovoracaceae bacterium | reverse complement strand
GAAAGAGAATCATCGCAGGCGTCATAGCCTGCAGAAGCCTGGTCTGGATGCGCCCTTTCCGGCATTCCGTCCGGAGCAGTTTCTCCAGGCGCACTTCGCCGCGTAATCAGATCCAGCACATGGGAGGTTTTGCTGCTTCTTTTTGCCATGATTAAAGAACTCCTTCAGATATCTTTCGGATCAGGGACAGATAATCCTGGGTGGCATTTGCCCGGGGCGCGTATTTCATAATGCTCTCCGCGTGGGCGGGAGCCTCCGCAATGGCAATGCTGGTGCGGATGCGATCCTCCAGAACTACCGTTCCCAGCTGCTTTGCAATCTCGATGGTCATTTCCTCCACCTCCCGGGTCAGGTTCAGCCGCTTGTTGAATTTCACAAGAAGCACCCCTAAAATCCGCAGATGGCTGTTGTAGTACTTGCGCACCGTATCGATGGTCTCCTTGAGCTGACTGATTCCCAGAAGGCTCAGGATCTCCGGAATCATGGGAATGATCAGAGAATCCGCACAGACATACGCATTGACCGTCAGAATATTCAGGGCCGGCGGCGTATCGATGATGATGTAGTCATACATGTGTTTGACCTGGTCCACCGCAGCCTTCAGAAGGTACTCCCTGCCGGAGCGGTTCAGCTCGATTTCGGCGGAACTCAGGAGAATGTTGGACGGAATCACGTCCCCGTAATCCGTGTGGCGGATGGCAGGCAGAATATAGTCCGGCGATTTGAGAATATCGTAGGCCGTTCTGCCGTTTTCGATGTCCACCCCGAGACTGAACCCCAGGTTGCCCTGAGGATCCATATCGATCGCAAGCACCCTGTGCCCCAGGTCGGTGAGGCCTCCTGCAAGAGCCGAAGCCGTCGTGGTCTTTCCGACGCCGCCCTTCTGATTTGTGATTGCGATAATCTGTGCCAAAATGCTCCCTCCGAATCTCCAGTGAATAACTTCCGAATAAAATAATACAAATAATACAAAAAACTGCGGTCATCATGCCGTAGGCACGTCTGCTCTGCAGACACACAAAGCTTCAAAAAATACCTTAAGATATTGTAACACATGACGAAATATAAGTATAGAAAGTTTTGACTGCAAAAAAATCACGGGCGGAAGGGGCAGGCAGAGCCTGCGTCACCGCGGTTTTTTCATATTATTTCATGCATATTGTGAAGCAAAAACGGATGCAGCTGCATGCAGAGGAGGAAGCACAAATGAGCAGTGTATATGGATATTACGGAAAAAATATCAGCTCTACATCATCTTCTTCGACTTCCCTTGGGGTATCCGGCCTGGTCAGCGGCATGGACATCGATTCCACCGTCAAGGCCATGTGCTCCGGAACCAGCGCCAAAATCAGCAAGGTTCAGCAGAATCTCATGAAGCTGGAGTGGAAGCAGGAGGCTTATCAGGATGTGGGCAAGGCCATGACAGAGTTTAAGGACAAGTATCTGTCAGGCACCAGCAGCACCGGTATCGCAAGCCTTCTTTCCGGATGCTATAAAATCAGCTCCAAAGGCGACAACGCCTCCGCTGTTTCCGCATCCGGCGCAACATCCATTCTCAGCAGCTTTTCTGTGCTGGGAGTCAGCAGTCTGGCGTCCAATGCCTCTTTCACATCAAAGAGCGGCGTAACCGATCCTGCAATTTCCACGGGCAGGATCAGCTTCTCAGAGGAGGAAACCACCGTCAGCGCTCTGGAAGGAAAAAAGTTCGCCTTTAAGATCGGCAGCAGGTCATATTCTCTGGAGCTTGGCAGCGAAGTCATTACCGATGCGGCTTCTGCAAAGACTGCTCTGGAGGCAGCCATCAAAAAGTACGACCAGGAAAACAACACCGGAAGCTCCTATGTGTCTTTGGAAAGCCAGCTGACCATCGGAGTGGAGAACAATAAACTGACCTTCGCCACGGCAGGGTCTGCCGCAGCTGCAGGGTCAAATATCAACATCAGCTCTTCCAGCAACGGAACCGTTCTGAAGGTTCTCGGACTGCAGAAGGACAGCGAAGGCCGTCTCAGGAGCGGCACGTCCTTTACGGCGGAGGAAGGGGATTATTCCGCTGCAGTTACAAAGCAGTCCTTCTTTTCCAGGCTTTCAGCCACGGCTTCTCTGACCCTGGATCTGGACGGACAGAAGGCGACAGTCAGCTTCGGGCAGAGCACCGAAGCCGGAAAGACCATGGCCGAGGTGATCCGGGAAGCCGGGGAAGCCTACCGGACGGACCATGCCGACGAAGCGGATGTGGAGGAAGGGGCCCAGAAGGCCATGCTGGACAGGCTGGTTTCCGAAATGAAGTCCCAGCTGTCCAAAGTGTATGGAAACAAGGTCAATGCAGAGGCAAACAGCCAGGGGGGCTTGAGCTTTTCCACGTCTGAGGGCAACGCCAACTCCATCCTGTCCGTTTCCGCAGCGAGCAGCGGACTGACGGGAGAATCAGGCATTTTGGGAGGCCTTGCCATCGGCGCAGCCAACCGTCTCCTTACAGGAAAGGCCCTGGAAGATTCAAACTTTGCAAATAAATTTGATTTCGGCGAGGACGGAACAAACACATATGAACTCAATGTCAACGGTGTTTCCTTCACCATCGGAAAGAACCAGATCACCGTTGACGGAAAAACAACAGAATACGCCAGCGGAGTGACCATGAACAATGTGATGTCTGCCATCAACGGATCTTCTGCAAACGTCAGAATGTCCTATCTCAGCACCACAGACCGGTTCACTGTGGCCTCCACCGTTTCCGGTGCCTCCGGCACTGTGGATATCAGCGGCTCCTTTGCAGACATGATCTTCGGCAGCGGAGCAGGGGATGCGGATGACGACGGAGTTTACGCATCCAACGGTTCCGGCACCATCGGCGGAGCCGATGATAAGGCCGCCGGCGGAAACTTCACGAAAGGCGCGGATGCAAAGATTCTGGTGAGCTTCGACGGGAAGACAGCGGAGGAGATCACCCGCTCCACAAATTCGTTTAAGCTGGACGGTCTGTCTCTGAGCCTGTCCGCAACCTTCAATGCGGATCTGACGGCGGCGTCCTTTACCGGCGCAGACAGTGTCAGAAACTGCAGCGGCGCCATCAGCTTTGAGAAGAGCATTGATTCTGATTCTCTGATGGAAGCCATGAAAACCATGACCGAGGATTTCAACAATCTGATTGAAAAGGTCAAGGATTACTATACAACAAAATCCGATTCCGATTATCAGCCTCTGACTTCCAGCATGGTGGAAGAGGAGGGCCTGACGGACGAGCAGGCGGAGCTGTATAACGACAAGGCCAGGGAAGGGGTTCTCTTCGGAGACTCCATTCTCAGAAAGCTTTCGGACGAGCTGCGGACCATTTTCTCCGGCATGTCTGCTGTCGGAATTACAACCTCTTCGGATTATACGGAGTACGGAAAGCTGACCTTTGATGCGGACAAGCTGAAGTCCGCTCTGGAGGCTGACAGCCAGTCTGTTATGGACCGCTTCACTGCAGATAAGACAGGAGCTCTGTCAAAGCTGAATACCCTCATGGACAAATATGTAAAGAACTCTATTTCGTCCCCGGGTCTCATTACAGCAAAGTCAGGCCTTGCGGAAAGCAGCCTGTCTCAGATGACCTGCACCATGTATTCGGAGAAGCAGTCTCTGAACAACCAGCTGAAGACGCTGCAGACCAAGCTCTCAAAGCAGGAGGACCGGTATTACAGCCAGTTTACCGATATGGAGGTCCAGCTTAACAAGATTATGTCCCAGAGCAGCTATCTCAGTCAGATCAGCTTTTAAGTTCATGCGCCGGGCGCATGCCAAGTGAGGAAAAAACATTTATGGATTATTCGAAACAGCTTGACAATTATAAGAAACAATCCGTTTATTCCATGACGCAGGGGGAGATGCTTCTTCTGCTTTATGACGAACTGATCAAACGGCTGAACCGGGGAAAGCTGTGGCTTGAGAAGGAAAAAATTCCCGAATTTGAGAAGGATATTAAAAGAGCCCAGGAGATCATTCAGTATCTGCGGAAGATTCTGGATATGAAGATTCCCATCAGCAGCGAGCTGGCAAGGCTTTACGCCTTTTATGAGGGCCATACGGCAAGGATTCTGGTCAGCAGAAAAGCAGAGCAGATCGATGAGCTTCTGCCCATGATACAGGATCTCAGGGACGCCTTCAAGCAGGCGGATATTATGGTGCGATCCGGGCAGCAGGCTGCCCTTTAAGACGGGCCGGGAGGCGTGATGCTATGGAAACGGAAATCCTTGAGGAAATCCTGAAAAATCAGAAGACAAAGTTCCGGTGCCTCAATCAGGTTCACGATCTGACAAGGGAGCTTGCGGAGTGTCTTGCGGAAGGGGATATGGAAAAACTGGAGCTGACGCTTCAGATGCGTCAGAATCAGATCCAGGTGTGCATCGATATGGACCGGCGCAACGACGGCCTGATCGGCAACGCTTCTTCTGAGGAGACGGAGCGGCTGGGGCGGCTGATTCATCTTCAGGAGCGGGCTCCTGCGTTTTGCGACCCCCTGGAACAGGAGATTTATTCCATGACGCAGCGCATTGCAAAGCAGCTGCAGATCACGAAGGATTATGATAAAGAATTTACCGGTAAATTGATAAAAAGTGAAAAGTAAGGAGTTGAGCAGAGGTGGCAAACAATCAGAAACAGGACATTCTTCTGGAGTCCGGAACCAATGAAATTGAAATTATGGAGTTTAAGATCGGAGAAAATCTCTTCGGAATCAACGTGGCAAAGGTACGGGAAATCATTATGCCGTGTCCCATCAAGCAGATGCCGAACGCACATCCTGCCGTGGAAGGGGTTATCAAGCCGAGAGACGCTGTGATCACTCTGGTGGATCTTCCAAAGTACCTGAATCTTCCTCCTTCCGAAGAAGGGGAGAGAAATCTTTTTATTGTCACCAATTTCAACCAGCTCAGCATCGCATTCCGGGTTCACACCGTGGTGGGGATCGACCGGATCTCCTGGACGGCCATTCAGAAGCCGGACAAGACCATCTACGGCGGCGAAGACGGGGTTGCAACGGGACTGGCCCAGTGCGAGGACCGGCTGATTACGATTCTCGACTTTGAAAAAATCGTTGCGGATATTTCTCCGCAGACATCGATCCAGCTTTCTGAAATCGACAAGCTGGGAGAAAGAAAGCTCAGCAGAAAGCCGGTGCTGATTGCCGAGGACTCTGTCCTCCTGTCAAAGATGATCCACGAAGCCCTCCACAAGGCAGGCTACAAGAACCTCATCGAGTGCAGAGACGGCCAGGAGGCATGGGACTACATCTCAAAGATCGCTCCGGACAGCAATGTTCTGGAATCCGTTTCCTGCATCATAACGGACCTGGAAATGCCCCGGATGGACGGCCACCGTCTCACAAAGCTGGTAAAATCCGATCCGGTCTACAAAAAAATCCCGCTGGTAATCTTTTCCTCTCTGATCAATGACGAGATGATGATCAAGGGGAAGCAGCTGGGGGCGGATGAACAGCTTTCCAAGCCGGAAATCGGCCATCTGGTGGAAGTCATCGACCGGCTCATCGAGCGTGCAGAGTAGGAATGGGGAGCCGGGATATCGATATTTCTGTTACAATTAAACACAAAAGAATAAAAAAGAATGTAAAGGATATAAAACAGCAGTTGCAAAATTGCTGTTTTATTTGTTTTTGTTGAATTGATTATATTAAATATGCTATTATTAAATACAGTGTAATATGATGGAAAACATCGATCGTTTATCCGTTTACATGGAAGCCGTTTAAACTGTTGCATTACGGTGTACAAAAACATGTTTTTTCGTTGCAGAAAATTTGCAAAGTTGCGAAAAATTTGCGTAAAACGTTGATTTTTTCAACAGTGTGAAGTACACTGAATTTAACTTTTTGGTTACAGGAGTGGTTACATATGGCGTTTTTAAGCAGCATGAATATCAGCGGCTCTGCGCTGACAGCAGAAAAAGCCAGGCTGAATATTATAGCGGAAAATATCTCCAATATCGACACAACGAGAACAGAAGACGGAGGTCCGTACACCAGAAAGCTCGTTGTCTTTCAGGCTCAGGAGTCAGAGACCTTCCGAAGCGCCCTTTACAGGCGTCTTGCCAATACAAAAATCGGTCTTCTGGCAAAGGACGCGGTCAACGAAGATGCCGGCGTAAAGGTTCACAGCATCGTGGACGATACTTCGGATTACAAGCGTGTTTATGAACCGGAAAACCCGGATGCGGATGAAGACGGCTATGTGCTTTATCCAAATGTAGATATCATCAAGGAAACCGTGGACGCCATGGCGGCTACCAGAGCCTATCAGGCAAACATTACGGCGCTGAATTCCATTCAGACCATGGCCAGCGCAGCTCTGCAGATCGGCCAGTAGCGGACAGGCCGGGAAGGCCTGCAAATATTCTATATTCAGGAGCATAGATTATGGAAAGTATCATCACTCCTCTCCCGCGGATCCAGCGGATCGGTTCTGTTTTTGAAACAGAAGACGCCGGGGCGTCACAGGTCGCGGGCACGGAAGCAAAGACAGGAATCTTTCAGGATATTCTTCAGACAGCCATGGAAAACGTGGCTGTGACAGACAGCACAGCTGTCAACGATACAGAAAAGCTTGCCACCGGAGATGTGGACGACGTCCATCAGCTGGGCATCGACAACTACGAAGCATCTCTGGCAGTTTCCATGCTGGTGCAGATCAGAAACAGGGCGCTGGAGTCCTACAATCAGATCATGCAGACCACGGTATAGGTGGGGCCGGTGGAAAAACAGCAGGGGTTATTAAAACATGCGTGAGAGACTTGACAAAATCCTTGAACAGCTCAAGGTCATAAGAGAAAAAATCGGCAGACGCAACCTCATCATTATTCTTGCAGTGACACTTGCAGTCATTATCGGGATCGTGGTTCTGATCCGGGTTGCAGGTGCTGTCAGCTACGAGGTCCTCTATACAGGGCTCAGCCAGGAGGAACAGGTGGAAATCCTGGGCAAGCTCCAGGAGCTTGGAATCCAGTCCCAGAGCACCAACGACGGAGAGATCCGGGTGGTGGAGGGTCAGTCGGACAGCGCCAGAGCGCAGCTGGCTTTGGAAGGGTATCCAAAGAGCGGTCTGTCATATGATGTGTTCACGGCAAATGTGAGCATGACATCCACCGACTTCGAAAAAGAAACATACAAGCTGTATGAACTGCAGGACCGTCTGGCAGCAACCATCCGGTGCTTCAGCGGAGTGCGGGATGCCACTGTGACCATTGCGGTGGGAGAAAAGAGCACCTATGTGCTTTCCTCCGGCAGTCAGTCCGATTCTCCCACAACCGCATCGGTAACCGTCATTATGATGGACGGAGGATCTCCTGCTGCAGAGCAGGTTGCCGGCATCAAAAAACTGGTCTCCTCCAGTGTGCCTGGGATGACTCCTGAGGATGTGACGGTGATCGACGGAAACGGAAATGAAGTTTCCGCAGAAGGGGAACAGAACAGCCTGACCCAGGCAACCTCCCTCTCCTCTCTGAAGGTGGAGCTGGAGGAAAAAGCGGAAAGATCCATCAAGGCAAAGGTTCAGGATCTTTTAGAGCCTGTTTACGGCGAGGACAGAGTCCGGGTGGCGGTCAACTGCACCGTGGACATCGATAAAAAGGTCAGCGAGCTGCTGACGTATTATCCTTCCGAGGAAGGAAACAATTCCGGAGTGACCAGCAAGATGACCCTTAACTGGGAGGCCATCGGAAACGTGGAATCTCCGGGAGGCGTTGTGGGAACCGAAACAAATTCCGAGGTTCCGACCTACCCGTACCTTACAGAAGGGGATGACGGCACTTATTATGCGGACCAGCGGACTTACGATTATCTTGTAAGTCAGCTCACCGAGCAGATCGAAAAGGATGCAGGCGAAATCACCGATACCAACGTGGCTGTGGTCATCGACAGCGGCAAGCTGACAAATGACGATATCATGCAGCTTACAGAGCTGGTGGGCGTGACCGCCGGAATCGATGCAGAAGCGAGAGACGCAAAGGTTTCTGTTATGGATACGAGATTCTTCACTCCTGAGGAACCTGCCATCACCCAGACGCTTCTGGATCAGCTTAAGGCCATGGGACCGCTGTTATACATTCTGATCGGGGTTCTGGCGCTGTTCCTCCTGATCCTGATGACGGCAGCAATTATGATGAACAGAAAGAAGAAAAAGCGCATTGCTCAGACTGTCATGCTGCAGCCTGAGGAAGAAGAAGAGGAACTTGACTGGGATATAGAGACAATCAATCTGGAAGAAATGGAAGCAACAAGGGAACAGGTTCTCAAGAACCAGATACGGGAATTTGCTTCCCAGAATCCGGATATCGCAGCCAGCCTGATCAAGAACTGGCTGAGAGAAGAGGGGGAATAAACATATGGCAGAACAGGCGGAACTCACTCGTCTGCAAAAGGCGGCAACTGTCATCATTTCACTGGGAGCAGAGGAAGCATCCAAGGTTTACAAGTATCTGAATGAAGATGAACTGGAAATTCTGACTCTGGAGGTGGCAAAGCTCAACAGCATCAACTCCGATCAGACGGAAGAGGCGCTGGACGACTTTTATAAGCTGTGCCTGACACAGAAGGTCGTAACCGATGGGGGGATCGATTACGCAAGAAACGTTCTGGAAAAGGCCTTCGGACTCCAGACGGCCACCATGCTGCTGGAGCGGGTTACTTCAAACCTTAAGGTGCGCCCCTTTGAATTTATCAGAAAAACAAACAGCAAAAATCTTTATGCGATTATTCAGTATGAACGTCCCCAGACCATTGCCATGATCCTTTCCTATGCCAGATCAGATCAGGCGGCGGAGCTCATTGCGGCCCTTCCGAAGGAAAAGCAGATCCGGGTGGTAGAGTGCATTGCAAAGATGGATTCCACCTCCCCTGAGACCGTGGAGGCTGTGGAACACATCATGGAAAAGAAGTTCGCCTCTGTCATGTCCATGGACTTTGCCCAGAGCGGCGGCGTAGACTATATCGCAGAGATTATGAACAACATCGACCGCAGCAGCGAAAAAACCATCTTCGACGAGCTGGAGAAAAAGGATCCGGCTCTGGCGGACGAAATAAAAAAGCGGATGTTTGTATTTGAAGACATTACCATCCTGGACGGCATGGCCATTCAGACCTTCCTCCGGGAGGTGGATACCCACGACCTTGTTTACGCCCTCAAGGGAGCCAACAAGGATGTGGCGGATGTCATCTTTGCAAACATGTCCACACGTATGGCTGAAGCCGTCCGGTCTGACCTTGAGATCACCTACAATGTCAAGGTTCGTGATGCAGAGGAGGCTCAGCAGCGTATCGTGGGTGTAATCAGACGTCTTGAGGAGGAGGGCGAAATCGTCATCTCCAAGGGCGGAAAGGATGAGATACTGTTATGATTCACTCTTCTGCAAAGAAAATTGTGGATTATGCATTTGAGGATTTCAGTGAGGAATTTGGCTTTGAGGCCGTAGACCAGAGCAGATCGCAGACGGTTTCCCGGCAGGAGGAGGTTGTCTTCAGCGTCCGAAGAAAGGAGCCGGACTCCGGGGAGTCCGAAATTCCGAAGACAGTTTATTCTGAGGATATTCCGGAGGCGGATCTGGAAGAAGCTGTTCTGCGGGCAGAGGAAAAAGCCGACGAGCTGACGGAGGCCATCCGGGCTGCAGAGCTTCGCAGGGCCGAATCAGAGCGGATTCTTCAGGATGCAAAGGAGCAGGCGGACCGGATTATTCAGGAGGCCATGGCCGCTGCGGAGACCATCCGCAACAACGCCGTGGCGGAGGCCAGCGCTGCACTGGGCCAGGCGGAACAGACCGGCTACAACGAAGGCTTTGAAAAAGGGCAGAACGAGGGCTTTCAGAACGCCTACGAGGAGACCCGCAGAGAGCTGGACGAGCAGAACCGTTCCCTTCTGGAGGAGATCAGCCGGGCCATTGCGGAGCTGGAACGGCAGAAAACAGACTATATCCGCCAGTACAGCGAAGAGATGAAAGACCTTGTTATCGCTATTGCGGAAAAGGTCATCAAGATCAGTCTCAAGTCCAGCAGCGACGTGATCCGCCGCATGATTCTGGCAGCTGTAGAAAGCAGAACCCAGAAAGAATGGGTAAAGATCTATATTTCCGAGTACGATGCAAATCTCATCGTCCGGGAGGACAACGATATTCTGGAGGCTCTGCGCAAGGTATCCGATCACGTTAAGATCGTCACCATGGAAAACGGCCAGTCGGGGGATCTCATTGTGGAGTACCCGGATCAGGCCATCGACGCAGGGGTCAATACGCAGCTTGAAAACATCCGCCAGCTCATGGCGGAAAGCTGATATACAGACTGTACTGTATCAGGAGGAATGACATGTACTTCAGCGATATGGCAAAGGTAATCAGAAAAGCAGATACAGTCAGCACCATAGGAAAGATCGAAAATGTCATCGGCATGAGCATCGAGGCCTCCGGCCTCAAGGCAAGAGTCGGAGACATTGCGGAAATCGTCACACAGGACGGAAACAGAGAAGGCGTATCTGTAGAAGTGGTAGGGTTTAAGGGAGACAAGACCATTCTCATGCCTTATTCGGACCTGAGCGGCGTAGGATCAGGGGACTTTGTGAGAAATACAGGCAAAAGCCTGGAAGTCCCGGTAGGGGAGTTTCTGAAAGGAAGAGTTGTAGACGCGCTCTGCAGGCCCATCGATGACCTGGGGCCTTTAGAGTACGACAGGACCATTCCGGTTGGAAACAGCTATATAAATCCACTGTCCAGACCTCCGATCCGGGAGCGCCTGTCCTTTGGCATCAAGGCCATTGACGGCATGCTCACCATCGGCAAGGGACAGCGAATGGGTATATTTGCAGGATCGGGCGTAGGCAAGAGCACCCTTATGGGGATGGTTGCCAGGTTCGGTCAGGCTGATATAAATGTGATTGCCCTGGTGGGAGAGCGGGGCAGAGAAGTCAAAGAATTCATCCAGAAGGAGCTGGGGGCTGAAGGCCTCAGACGGTCCGTGGTGGTAGTCGCCACCTCCGATCAGTCCTCCATGGTCCGCATGAAGTGTCCGGTGGTGGCCACCGCCATCGCAGAATACTTCAAGGATCAGGGAAAAGACGTCCTCCTGATGATGGATTCCCTGACCCGGTTTGCCATGGCTCACCGGGAAATAGGACTTGCCGTAGGAGAGCCTCCTATCGCAAGAGGGTATACGCCGTCCATCTATGCAGAGCTTCCGAAGCTCCTGGAGCGGAGCGGCAACTTTGAAAACGGGTCAATCACGGGGATCTATACGGTGCTTGTGGAGGGAGACGACACAAACGAGCCCATTTCGGACACGGTCCGGGGAATCGTGGACGGACACATCGTCCTGTCAAGAAAGCTCGCTCACAGGAACCACTATCCGGCCATCGATGTAAGCCAGAGCATTTCAAGGCTGATGAACTCCATTGCTTCCGAGGAGCATAAGCAGCTGGCATCGTCTATCCGCGATATCATGGCGATTTACGAGGATAATGCAGATATGGTAACCATCGGGGCCTACAAAAAAGGGACAAATCCGTCCCTTGACCGGGCCATTGAAAAAATGCCCGGGGTGGACGCTTTCCTGAAGCAGGGAATAGGGGAATCGTTCCAGTATGATGAAATATTGCAGCAGATGCGAAAGGTACTCGAAGGATAATGAAAAAATTTGAATTCAGTCTGGGCGCAGTACAGCGCTACAAGGACCAGAGCCTTGATCTGGTCAAACTGGAGTACGCTGCAGCTGTTGGGGCAGTGGCAGAACAGAAGCAGATCGTAGCTGAGCTGAAAGAAAGCTTTCAGCAGAAAAACCAGGAATTGAAAGAAAAAAGTGCAGCGGGAACAAACATTATTGACCTGATCAATGTAAAGCAGTATCTTCTGGGCCTGCAGGAACGGATCGACTCAGCGGTCATCCGCCAGGCAAAGCTGGAGAACGAAGCAGAGCGGGTCAAGGAGCGCATGGTGCAGGCGAAGACAGAATCCGCCTCCATCGACATCCTGAAGGAAAAACAGATTTCCGAATACAGGGCCGCCGCAAGAAAAAGTGAAGATGCCTTCATCGAAGAATTTATTTCTTCAAAAATGTATCGCTCCTCTTAAAAAAGGGAGCCCTGTACCGAAATATTATTGAAGGAAAAACAACAAGGAGGTGAATCTATGATTCAAATGCAGAACCTGCAGTCTTCCCTGACTGACACGGTTTTTGCAGCATCAGGACAATCGGATAACATGACTTCAGGAACGGGAACAGCGGGAAGCTTCGATACCATTTTAAGCAGCGTATCCCGCCACAGCGGATCCGGTTCAAAGGACCAGGCCGGCGGAAGTTCCGGCAGCAGGTCAGACAGGGTCACATCCGGAAGCAGAAATGAAGCAGAAACCGGCAGGGAAAGCTGCACAGACAGCCGGTCCTCCCTTGGGGAAGAAGCATCCGCAGCCGCGGATGAAAAGGACGCCGTTGCCGGGGGCCAGGAGCAGATCCTTCAGGGCTCCGTGCTTATGGCAGATCTGCTGGCAATGATGAGCCTGACTGCAGAAGCATCCCCGCAGGAAGCAGCCGGACAGGCAGCCGAAGCGGTGACAGGAGCAGAACTGATGCAGAGTCTCGCAGTCCCTGATGCAACGACCGAAGCACAGACCGTTCTTCAGGTTCAGGAAGTCCTGCAGACGGAACAGTCCGCAGAAGCGGAAGCCTTTTCTGTAAAGGCCGGCACACAGCAGACGGAAGCAGCTGTCAGTGAAAAAACCGCCGGCACAGAAGCAGAAGCGGCGCCGGCTTCAGAAGGCGCACAAAAGCAGGAGATGAACACAGGCGCCCGGAATCCTTCCGGCAGCTTCACGCAAAGGGCACAGGGCCATGAAAAAGCAGCAGTGCAGCAGGATGGAAACAGACAGGAGCAGGAAGCAGCTCCGGAAGGGGTGCAGGGAGTTCCTGACAGGGCAGCACCGGTTCAGAGCCAGACAGAAAACGGATTCTTCCAGGCAAAGGTGGGAGACGGAGCAAGGCTGGAGCAGGCCGTGGTGGAACAGACCACAGACACCATTTCAGCAAAGCTTTCCGAGGGGGTGCAGGAGTTTGAAATGACCCTCAGCCCGGAAGCGCTTGGAAAAGTAACCATCCGGATCGTATTTGCAGAAGGAAAAGCCCAGGTGTCCATGGCGTGTACAGAGCCGGCTGCACACAAAGCACTGCTGGCAAATGTGGAAGCCGTAAAACAGCTGGTGGAAGCCGATACGGGCATGGAAACAACCGTGACCATGGAAACCCCCGCAGACAAGTTCGGTTCCTATGAAGACCAGAGACATCAGGAAAGGAACCGGGAAGAAAACAGCACGTCCCAGGAAGAAACCGAAGGCAGCGACGAAAACGACACCCTGTCGTTTATTCAGCAGCTGAGACTGGGTCTCACAGGACAGAAAGAAGCCGTATAAGGAGTAACAGCATGGCAGACGCAATCAGCGGATCATCCGCAAATCAGGATCTGGCGTATATCGCAGCCTCAAGACGCTCCACCAACAAAAAAACATCCTCTGTCAACTTTGAGGATTATATAACCCTGATGGTGGCGCAGCTGAAGAATCAGGACATGTACAACACTGCGGATACAACAGAGATGACCTCACAGCTGGCTCAGTATTCCCTGGTATCAGCAGCAGAAACCATCGTTGCCGGTCAGAACACCAATTATGCAGCAACTCTGGTAGGAAAGCAGGTTACGGCATCCTATGAAGACAGTATGGGAAATCTTGTTACAAATATCGGCAAGGTTACCGGAATCACGCTGTACGAAGGAGAGCCTCTGGTGTATGTCAACGGCACACCGTACAATCTCAGCGAGATTATGATCATCGGTACGACTGCAG
>JBJFFZ010000076.1:0-21234 GCA_051892195.1 Anaerovoracaceae bacterium | reverse complement strand
GCAGGAAAGGATGACAGGGATGTCAGATTTATTGAGAAACAGTTTCTCCAATATCGGCGAGAGAAACACCATCAGGCCCGGAAGCGTGGCCGAGGCGTCGCTTCGCAGTCAGAGCATCGGTACGGATTTCCAGTCCATGCTTCAGGATCAGCTCAGCAGAAATGCGGCGGAGTCTCAGGAAGCCGTTCAGTTTTCCAAACACGCCCGCCAGAGAGTGGAGCAGCGGGGAATCGAACTGACAGACAGCTTTCTGAAGGATCTCAGCACTGCAGTGGCAAAGGGCCGGGAAAAGGGTTCCAAGGATATGGTGGTCATCGACCGGAACGGAGCATTCATCGTAAATGTCCCGAACAATATTGTGGTTACGGCGATCTCCGGGGAGGAAATGAAAGAAAACGTATTTACGAATATCGACAGTGCGGTCATTATATAGCCGGACCATTTATGGAAGCTATGCTTCGGGATCCGAATGATCCCGGGCACACCGCAGTGTCCGTATAAGGGAGTTGAAATGGTAAAATCAATGTACGCAGCCGTTGCCGGCCTTAAGACCCATCAGTCAAAGATGGATGTCATCGGCAACAACATTGCAAATGTAAACACATACGGATACAAGAAGGAGCGTGCTTCATTTGCAGATACATATTATGCTACAAGTCAGGCGGCAAGCGAGGCCACTGCCACCAGAGGCGGCGCCAATCCGTCCCAGGTGGGCTACGGTGTTCAGATGGGCGGGGTTACTGCCATCGTTACCACAGGAGGCGCAGCTATTACGGATAATCCCACCGATGTTATGATTACGGGAAACGGGTATTTTATGGTGGGCGCCTACAACGCAGCAGGTGCCACTACCAGCTCTGACGCATCCGGTGTGGGGGATCAGAAGGCCCTCACCAGTCTCTATCTGACGAGAGTGGGAATCTTCAGCTTTGACGGCCAGGGAAGCCTGGTGGACGGAAATTCCCAGTATGTGTACGGGTATACCTCCGCAAGAGGAAACCAGAATCTTTACGACGGTGTCTACGAGACAGGCACCGGGGCGGACCGGATCACCATGGGATGGATCTATTCCAGCACAACAGAGCTGGAGCCCCTGGCAGATGGTGCGGATCCGGCTGCGGAGCGGACTGCGCAGAAGTACATGGTATCTCCGGTGCGGGCTACGGACGGAACCATTATCGAGTACAGGGTGTACCGTCTCCACGCAGAGACTGCAGACGGAAGAACCGGCATCACCGTGGATGCGGCAAATTATTATTATTCCACCACCGATGACCTGGTTCAGACCATGGATGCAGGGGATTATGAGCAGGGGGCCGAAAGTCTGTTTACGCTGGATGCAAACTCCGGGTACAACTCTGCAAAGGACTACAAGGTACAGCAGAATACCGGCTATGTTGCAAGCATCGCCACCGGTGTGGTGGTATCCTCTTATGATGCCATGCATGCCATTCAGATTCCGCGGACCTACACCATCAACGGATATGTGGACGAAAACGGAGATCCTCTGGATGTGACGCTCTACAGCGAAAACGACAGCATCGAGGTAAAGCTCTACCGGTACGGCTCCGACGGAAAGACCGTGTATCCGGTTTATACGAGAGAAGAAAACGGCGCTATTATTGAGTTTACCACAGAGCCGGATGCAGACGGAAATGTGCCTGATATTGCAGCAGACGGAGTAGCGCCGAAGACCATGACCCTGAAGGGTGAGGAATACTGGAACATTTCCGTGGCCTGCAAGCTGAACTCCATCAGCGTAGGTGCGGACGGCACCGTATCCGGCGTGGACGAAAACAACCGGGTTCTCACGCTGGGCAAAATCGCCGTTGCCAACGTGCCGAACCCTACAGCGCTGGAAGCCCAGGGCAACAATTATTACCTGGCAAAGGCCAACACCGGTGTGATCGAGGCCTTCAATCCGGGAGAAGGTTCCACCGGAGCTCTTAAGTCCGGAACGCTGGAAATGTCAAATGTTGATCTTTCCACCGAGTTTACGGATATGATTACAACCCAGAGAGGTTATCAGGCAAATTCGAGAATCATTACAGTTACAGACAGCATGCTGGAAGAACTGGTAAATCTGAAGCGCGGATAACCGGGTATCAGAATAACCCATAAGCAGAAAACCGGTACGGGTCTGTCCCTGTGGACAGGTCCGTACTGAACTGCTTTTCAAACATATGGCAAAGACCGCAGAAAAAACGCGGCCCCGGGGCCGCCATGGGGAGGTGAACCGCATGATAAAGCTCACAAGACTCAACGGAGAACCGATCATCATCAATTCCGGTCAGATCATGATTATTGATTCCATACCGGAGTCAAAGATCGTATTTATGAACAAAGAATTTTACATCGTTAAGGAGTCTCCGGAGGAGATCATCGAAAAGATCGCTGATTTTCACCGGAGGATTCTTAATGGACAGCCGGTTCAGACAGAAAGGGCCATGGGCCTGGAACCGGTGTATCAGGAGGACCGGGATACCTGAGACAGCAGCCTTATACAGGAAAAACGGACAGTTGACATTTGAAATTCACGCAGGGAGGCGTGATGGCAGGAGGGCGAAGGATTGAATATTACATTGCTTGCCGGAATTGTAGCGGCATTCGGGTTTGTTTTTTACGGTATTATTTCCGGAAGCGGAGAACTGGGGTGGTTCATAGACCCTGCAAGTATCCTCATCGTAATCGGGGGAACCTTTGCATCGCTCATCGCCACCACACCCCTGTCCCAGCTGAAAAGTCTTCCGAAGGTTTTTATGATCGCCCTGCTGAAATCCAACAGGTTCAAGCCGGAGGAAATGATCGACCAGATCACGGAGTTCGGCAAGGTGGCCCGCTCCAGCGGCCTTCTGGCACTGGAGGAGCATGCCAACAACCAGGATGACCCGTTTTTTAAGGAAGCACTCCTGCTGATCGTGGATGCCATTGACGCAGATAAGATCAGAGAGCGGCTCACTGCGGAGCTGGACAACCTGGATGCCCGGCACAGCCAGGGCATCGGGATCTTTGAACGGGGCGCAGCTTTAGCGCCGGCCATGGGCATGATCGGAACCCTCATCGGTCTGGTAAACATGCTCAACCAGATGGACTTTGACAGCAGCGGCGGAGCAGCCTCCCTTGCCTCCAGTATGGCCATCGCCCTGATTACCACCTTCTACGGTTCGGTACTGGCAAATATTGTTTTTACGCCCATCGCAAACCAGCTGAAGGAGATTCACGCGTCAGAGATGCTGTGCAAGGAGATTATCATCGAAGGAATTCTGGCGGTGCAGGCCGGAGAAAATCCTAAGTTTATAAGAGAAAAGCTGCTGTCCTTCCTGTCGGACAAGGATAAGGACCGGCTGGCGGAGGGGGAATAGCCCATGGCAAGAAAGCCAAAGGAAAAAGTCAACGACAAGGCCTGGATGGATACCTATTCCGACATGGTAACACTGCTGATGTGCTTCTTTGTGCTGCTGTTTTCCATGTCGACCCTGGATGCCACCAAGTGGCAGATTCTGGTCAAGGGGTTTAATCCCGATGCAGAGGTCCAGTCTCAGGTGGTGCTGGATCAGATCGATCAGCCCAATGAATCCACGCCGGCCATCAGCGATGGCGGTCAGTCTCTGACCTCGGATTCTGACGGAAAGACCCTGACAACAGAAACCTCTGCGGCGCCCACAGAGGAGGAGATCAAGAATCTGGATGACCTTTACAAGTACCTGAGCAGCTATGTGGAGGAAAATCAGCTCCAGGATGAGATCAAGCTTTTTCAGGGCGAGGATTATACCTATGTGATGTTCAGCAACAACATTTTCTTTGACGGCGACAGTTCGGTGCTGCGCCGGGAAGGAAAAGACATTCTGGATGTCTTCGGGGGAGCCCTTGCAAGGGTCAGCGACCTGGTGTCAAAGATTCAGGTTATGGGACACACCAATCAGGCAGATCCCAACAGGCCAAACAACGTTGAAACAGACAGATTTCTGTCATCAAACAGAGCCGTAGAGGTTCTGGTATATCTCCAGGAAAAGAATATCGTGGCGCCCGGCGTCCTGGAATCCATCGGATACGGGCAGCATTATCCCATCGGATCATTTACAGATCCGGAAGGAAGAGCAAAAAACAGGAGGGTGGAGCTGATCATTGCGGAAGAGCCTTCCGCAGACATCAGCCTTGATACCATATACAGCGATATCAGGGCAGCCCAGTCCTCCGGAACAATCGATGATGTGATTGTAGATCCTGAACTTTAATTTTCTTCATTAACAAAAATCGTGGTGGGTAGGTGTTTTTATGAGTGACGTCCTTTCGCAAAGTCAGATTGATGCCCTGCTGAGCGCTGCTCAGGCGGGCACGCTGGAAGAGGAAGTTACCGAAGAAAAAAAAGTAAGGAAATACGATTTTCATACACCAAAAAAATTCACAAAGGACAGGCTCAAGCTCATCAGCGGTGTCTATGAGAACTATGCGAGGCTGGTGGCCTCGCATCTGACCAGCATCATGCGCATGGACATCGAGGTGGAGCTGCTTGCAGTGGAGGAGCAGCGTTACTATGAGTTTAACAATGCTCTGAGCGAGGACGATATCATCGCCTTTATCAACGCAAAGTTTGTGGATCATGAGGAAGAGGAAATCATGGATCCTGTGTTTTTCCAGCTGTCCATTCAGATCATTCACGGCTTTGTGGACCGGATGCTGGGAGGAACAGGGGATGACGATCCCTCCTCCGACGATCCGACCATTACAGAAGTGGAAATGGTTCTGTATGAAAATCTCCTTACAAAAATCGCTCCGGTAATGGACTCTGTATGGGAAGTATATGTTGATTCACATTTTACATATTCCAGAATCGAAACAAATCCCCGTCTGGTTCAGGCCATCGGCATGGACGAGATCGTGGTAATCGTTGCATTCAGCATACGGATCAATGAAATATACGGACAGATGAATGTCTGCCTGCCGGGCAGCATCCTGGAATATATCTTCAAAAAAATCGAAGAATCCTCCAATCTCCTGAACCGGAAGAAGGAGCTTCAGACAGAGGAGGACCGGGAAAGTATCTTTCAGCGCATCGAAGAATCCGAGCTGGAGGTTGTGGCTCATATGGATTACGTCTATATGCTGCTGCAGGATATTTTTTCCATGCAGCCGGGAGATATTCTCAATCTCGGGATTCCAAAGAACTCCACAATCACTCTGGATGTGGGGGGAACCCAGTGGTTCAAAGGAAAGATGGGTGTGTTCAGAGACAATAAAGCAGTAAAGATCGAACGGGTGCTGGATCATAAAGACCCCCTGGAAGAAGAATCCGAACTGTATTTTGAGGTCATGGAAACCCTTCAGAAAGAAAAGAACGGACAAAATGAAGGAACAGACGCTGCCTCCGGGACAGCAACGGATGAAAGGTTGTAGTGAATTATGTCAGAAGCTGATAACAAAGGACTCTTTTCGGAGCTTGAAACAAGTGCCATCGGCGAAATGATGAATATCAGCCTTGGCTCTTCGGCCACGGCTATTTCCACATTGCTGGACCGCCGTGTCAATATCACGACACCCCGGGTTTCAGTAAAATATCTGAAAGAATTTGAATTTACTCATATGGAGCCGGCCCTTGCGGTGGATATCACCTATATCGAGGGGCTGGACGGAAGCAATCTTATGATTCTCCGGAAGTCCGACGTCAGAAAGATCCTGGAGATCATGATGATGACGGAGATCCCGGAGGAGGATTTTGAGCTGGATGAGCTCAGCATGAGCGCCGTGTGCGAGGTCATGAACCAGATGATGGGCTCCGCAGCCACGGCCATGTCAGAGATTCTGGGTGAGCCGGTAAATATCTCCACGCCGGTAGCCTTTGAAATCGACAATGCAGAGGACTTCAAGAGAAAATACTTCGAAGAGGATGCGCCCATGGTGATCGTCGCCTTCGATCTCGATATTGAAAATACCCTGAGCAGCGAATTCATGTCCATGATGTCTGTGGGGCTGGTAAAGAAAATGATCAGCGCCTTCGGCATCACGGAAGACATGATGGAATCCGCTCCGACGATTCTGGATTCCCGGGACAGCAGCGCTGAGGCGGCTCCGCCGCCGGTTCAGCAGCCCCAGACACCGCCGCCGGTACAGCAGCAGGCTCCGGCCTGTACCGATCCCGGTGCCGGTCAGGCTGTGCAGCAGCCGTACCAGAACCCGTATCAGCAGACAGCACCGCCTCCTCAGGGATATCCTTCTCCTGACCCGTATCAGAGTCAGGGGCAGCAGGCGCCGCCTTATCCTTATCCGTATCCGCCGCAGTACTATGCGCCTCCGGAACCGCGGATGATCAATGTTCAGAATATGACAAACCAGTTCAACAACCTGACGAAGCTCACCAAGGCGGAGGAAGGCAATCTCGATCTGATCATGTCGGTTCCGCTGCAGGTTTCCGTAGAAATCGGCAGAACCAGAAAGCAGGTCAGGGACATCCTGTCTCTGAGTCAGGGAAGCCTTGTGGTTCTGGACAAGCTGGCAGGGGAACAGGTGGATGTCTTTGTCAACGGACAGCATGTGGCAAAAGGCGATGTGGTCGTTGTAGAAGACAACTTCGGTGTCCGGATCACAGAGATCATCAAGAATCCGGATCTTCTTATAAAGAATGATTAGGCAGGTGCCCCTATGACGGACCTGAAGGATATTATGGGCATTCTGCTGGCCATGCTCCTGTGCGGCCTCATCGTATGGCTGGCTTACCGGTTCAGCCGCATGCTGGCAGGCCTTTCCGGAGGCCGGTTCCGCACCCGCTATCTGCGGGAGGTGGACCGCCTGGCTACAGGAACAGAATCAAGGATCTCACTGCTTCAGTGCGGAAAAAAGTACTATCTGGTGGGCATCGGGAAACAGGAAATCCGCCTGCTGGCGGAGCTGGATGAGGAGGCCCTGCAGGAGCTTCCCAGGACCCCTGCAGACCCCGCGGTGCCAGGCACCGCCCACCTGAAGGACAGCGAATTTCTGCAGAAGCTGAAGTCCGGTCTTTCGGACCGGCGAAACAAATACAATGACCGGTGAAAACAATGACGGATGCACTTATCAATATTAACGGAGACAGTGTCCAGACCCTGGACATTATCATTACACTGACAATTATATCCCTGATCCCGTCCATTCTCATGCTGACCACGTGTTTTGCACGGATCGTCATTGTGCTTTCGATCCTGAAAAACGCTCTGGGACTTCAGAATACCCCGCCCAACATGGTTCTGGTGGGGATAGCCTTATTTCTGTCCCTGTTCATCATGAACCCTGTCATTACAGAGATTAATCAGGACGCGTATCAGCCCTATAAAGACGGAACCATCACCCAGACAGAGGCGATTCAGAAAGCCCAGGTTCCCATGAAGGAGTTCATGCTGAAACAGACCAAGTCAGACACGCTGGCCATGTTTCTGGACTTTTCCGGGGAAACCCTGCCGGACGTGGAGGCGGAGTATACCTCCCTTCCTATGACCGTTGTGATTCCGGCATATATTACCTGTGAGCTGAAACGGGCCTTTATCATGGGCTTTTTTATTTATCTGCCGTTCCTGATCATCGACCTGGTGGTGGCCAGCACCCTCATGTCCATGGGTATGATGATGCTGCCGCCGTCCATGATCTCCATGCCGTTTAAGATTCTGCTGTTTGTAGTGGTGGACGGCTGGAGCAGGACCTTCTCCACCCTGGTCCAGAGCTTCAATCTGTAAAGGAGGGAACCGACAATGGATATGACCGGCATTCTCTCCGCTCTGAGCGGAGCCCTGATCCTGATGCTGAAGCTTTCGGCGCCCATTCTGATTCTCAGTATGCTGGTGGGGCTGGTGATTGCAGTCTTTCAGGCGGCAACCCAGATTCACGAGCAGACCCTGACCTTTGTGCCCAAGCTCTTTGTCATCGTTGTGGTGCTCTTAGTGGCAGGAAACTGGATGATTACCAATCTGCAGTCATTTATGGACGATATATTCGCCATGATGCTGAACCTGTGATGATATGAATACTGATATATTTGCGCAGCTGAACCTGTTCGCGTTTATTCTCATGCGGATGTCGGGAATGATTCTGGTAAACCCTCTGCTGGGGCGGCGGAACGTTCCCAATTATTATAAAGCAGGCATGGTCTTTGCCTTTTCTCTGCTGGTATATTCCTGCAGTCCCCAGACCCTGCCCCCTTCGGATTCCTTTCCGGAGTACGTGCTTCTGCTGCTGAAGGAGCTGGTATGCGGCCTGGCCATGGGCATTGTGGTCAATACCTTTGTCTATGTGATCTCCTTTGCAGGAGAGCAGATGGATATGCAGATGGGGCTTTCCATGTCCGCAGTCTATGACCCGGGCAGCAACATCTCCATGTCCACCTCAGGCACCTTTTACAACATCATGTTTATCGTGATCTTTTTTTCCACCAATTCTCACCTGACCATGATCCGGCTGTTTTTAGACTCGTCTCAGATCGTGCCCTACGGTGAGGTGGTGATCCATACGCAGCTGACGGAGATCATACTGGATCTATTCTGTCAGAGCACGATTCTGGGAATGAAAATGGCCCTGCCTGTGATCTTTTTGGAGCTTATGCTGGAGATCGCCGTAGGAACCATGATGAAAGCCGTTCCCCAGATCGATATCTTTGTCGTAAATATCCAGCTCAAAATGCTCCTGGGCATTCTGCTGATATTTCTGACCTTTGAACCCATGGCTGATTTTATCGAAAAAGTGGTGGAGACCATGTTTCAGGGCCTTCAGACCGTGCTTTCAGCCATGGGATAAACCCGGGGCAGGTGATGCGCTATGGCAGACAGCCAGGACAAAACTGAACAGGCGACCCCCAAACGGCGGAAGGACGCCAGAAAAAAGGGGCAGGTGTTTTCCAGCAGGGACGTTGTGAACCTTGTATCCATGGTGGTGATGTTCAGCCTGATCCGCCTGCTCATGCCCTCCATCTTTGAGCGCATGGTCATCCTGTTTGAGCACTTTCAGGAAATGGCGGCAGGGGTCAGCGAGCTGTCCCAGACCACACTCCGGGAGGTTCTGGTGTATTCCATTATCTCCATGGCGGTGATCGTGCTGCCTCTGGTCCTTGCGGCGGCCCTGTCGGGAACCCTGGCCACGGCGGTACAGACCCGGTTTCTGTTCTCCTACGAGAGCATGAAGCCCAAGCTGGAACGGATCAGTCCCCTGAAAGGGATCAAGCGCATGTTTTCCCTCAGAAGCCTTGTGGAGCTTCTGAAAAATATGATAAAAATCTCCGTGATTGCGGTGGTGATCTACCGTTACCTCAGCAGCCGGGTGGTGATCTTCGCAAGGATGACCGATATGGGCATCGAGGCTGCGGCAGAGTATTTTCTGAAAAACCTGTACACCATGTGCCTGCAGATCTGCCTGTTCTTTGCCATTGTGGCAGGGGCGGACTACCTTTACCAGCGCTGGGATTACGAGAAAAACCTGAAGATGTCCAAGCAGGAGGTCAAGGAAGAGTACAAGCAGCTGGAAGGAGATCCCCAGGTCAAGGGCCGTATCCGGGAGCTGCAGCGCAAGATGGCCACAACCCGTATGATGCAGCAGGTACCCGACGCCGACGTGATCATCCGAAACCCGACCCATTACGCCGTAGCCCTCCGCTACGATGCCGAGCGGGACGTGGCTCCCCGGGTGGTGGCAAAAGGCATGGACGAGCTTGCTGCCCGGATCGTGAAAACAGGAGAGGAACACGGCGTGTTCATAAAGGAAGACCCGCCTCTGACCCGTGCAATCTATGCAGCGGTGGAAATCGGCGATGTGATTCCGGAATCGTACTATAATGCAATTGCAGACATTCTGGCCCTCGTATACCGAATGAAAGGGGCCGCTCTATAATACAGCCCAACTTCCGCAGGCTCTGCCTGCACCGGAAGGCCCTGGGCCCGGGGGCGCGGGGACCCGCCGGAAACAGAAGAAAAACTGATTCAGAAAGGAGATGGCAGATATGGCAGAAATTTCGGGCATTCAGCCTGTGGTGACACCCAGAAGCAACAGCAGCGTCAGCACAAACCTGAACCAGGGAAAATCCGAGGTTCCAAACAGCATTGACAATTCTGTGCCCATGGCAGACCCCAACCGGGTGGTCCGCACCAGCGATCAGAATGTAAACACCGGAGAGCATGCCTACCGTTACGGCGCCAGCTCCAACTTTGAGAGCTTTGTCCGGACCCTGCGGGAAATGCCGGAGCTTATGGATATCTACAGCGATGTCTTTATGACAAAGCTGTCCAGCGAGGTGAACCTGGTATCCTACGGGCAGGGCTTTGCAGAGCAGGTTTTCCAGTTTATGCAGTCCATCAACATGACCGCAGAGGAGCTTCTGAACCTTATGAAGGAACAGAATCTCCTGACCAATAAATTTACCGGACCCTTCTTTGACATTATCCGCAATATGATGGCAAACGGCAGCTCCCGGGAGCTGACCATGGCGGTGCTGGATTTTCTCAAGCGCTACGACGCCTACACCGCAAGGGACCACACAGAAAATGTCATGCTCTCCAACCTGCAGAGCATTGCGGCAAACATTCCAAAGACAAAGTCCGGCCAGCTTCTGGCCCTGCTTCAGCAGTATCCAAAGGACGGAAGCAGCAGTCAGCGGCTTGATTTCATGAAGAACAAAGTCATGCCGTTTCTCACAGAGTACGTATCCCGGACCCACGATTACGGAGTGGCCCGGGACATGATCGCCCTGTTTACCATGAGCCTGTCCAGGTTTGAAACAGGCTCAAAGGAAGCCTTCACCGCATCCTTCCGCAATCTGGCAGGCTACCTGCAGATCATGGGAATGCTGGACGGAGTGGACGTGTCCGCCCTGCAGGAACGGCTTATGAGCGGCAGCGCCTCCGGCGCTGACAGCCGGGGCACAGAGATTCTGGATTCCTTCGTCAGTATTCTGGCCCAGGGACTGGGCGGAACCGCCGGCGCCGCCAACAAGACCTCCTTTCAGGAGATGATTTCCGCCCTTCTGGTAAACGAAAGCGTGTACATGCCCCTGACCCATCTGGTGGTGCCCGCCAACATCGACGGCAGCATGATCTTTTCCGAAATGTGGATCGACCCTGACGCAGACGGCCAGGGAGGCGGGGACCGGGACAGCGAAGGGCGGTCCTCCAAAATTTTTGTGAAATTTGTGATTCAGGAGCTGGGGAGTTTTGATCTCCTTTTGCTGGAGCGGGACGGCAAAATCAGCATGGAGCTTCATTATCCCGATGTCCTGCAGGAAAACAGCCCGGAAATCCGAAAGGCCATGAACACCATCGTGGCAAACAACGGCCTTTCCATGGAAAGCCTGAAGGTCATGAAGGGCAGAAACGAAAAAAATCTCATGCAGATCTTTCCGAAGATCTTCGCCCAGAAGACCTCCGTCAACGTGTCCGTATAAACTGAGGAAATACCTATGGCAAGAAACGATCTACCCACTGCAAAAAAACGGGCCGTGGCCCTGAAATACGAAGAAACCAACGGAGCCCCGGTCATCGTGGCCTCCGGCCTCGGCTACATGGCCGAAAAAATCGTGGAGATGGCCCACGACAACAACGTTCCCGTCTACGAGGACAACTCTCTGGCAACCCTTCTGTCCCAGCTGGACCTGGGAGCGGAGATCCCGGAGGAGGTGTACCGCACCGTGGTGGATATCTACGTTTATTTCCTCAATTACATACCGAAAAAGAAATAACAGCAAGCTGCTCTTCCGGGCAGCTTTTTTTATGTTATAATCGAGTCAGATGAAAGACCCGGGCCGGGCCCGGAGGAACCAACAGGAAGGAAGTTTTTTATATGCGGCGCAAGGTTTTCAACACTTCAGGGGATTTCAACTATTCCTATGACGGCAGAAGCCTGACCATAACAGGACCAAAGAACAGAGAAGCAGAGCAGTACCATATTCCGGCGGAGATCGACGGACACCCCGTGGATGCCATCGGCAACGGAGCCTTTCAGTTCTGTCACGCACTGAAGTGGATTTCCGTGCCGGATTCCGTGACATCCATCGACAACGCCGCCTTCAAGGGCTGCGAAAACCTGGTGCGGGCAGAGCTTTCCCAGAACCTCAGCTCCATCGGCGCCTTTGCCTTTCAGGGCTGCAGAAACCTGCGGGAGCTGACCATCTCCAACCACCTGAGCAGAATCGAGCTGAACTCCTTTCGGGACTGCAGCGCAGTGGAGGTCATCCACGTAAAGATAAGAGAGTACAATCCTGCAGACGAGCAGGCCCCCGGCGCCTCCCAGGCACAGCCGGGCGAAAAGAAGGGCCGCACCAGAGGACAGCCGGACCGAAACGGCCTGCGCTCCTTTGCCGTGGCCTCCGAGTCGGAGGAAGCCCTGTGGCTTTACCTCAGAGCCGTGCTGCGGGCAACGGACCCCACCGTGGGCCTGATGGACAAATACGACGCAACATTTTTGGAGATCAAAAACGAAGAGGACCGCTACCGGGTAGCCAGCTTCCGCCTGTCCGACCCGTACAAAATGACCCGGCGGACCTACAAGGTGTACAAAGACTGCCTCATGGGCATGATCGATACCATCATCCGGGAGGACCGGGTGGACCGGCTCACAAAGCTGGGAGAGCTGAACTGCATCGACCCCGCAGCACTGCCGGAGTACATCGACCTGGCAGGCCGCATCGGAGGCGGCTGCATCGCCTATCTGCTGGAACACAAAAACAGGACTGCCAAAGCAGGAAGCTACGACTATTCCCTTTAACAGAAGGTAACAGAAATGTCAGAAAAAAACAAACAAAACAGCTCCATGAGAGCGACAGCACCCGGAGCCCCGGGTGCCCCGGCCGCAAAGCGGCTTTCGCCTGATCGGCCTGACAGGCCGGGCAGAAGCCGGGAAATGACGCCGGAAGAGCAGCGGGCCGCAGAAGTCCGCCGCAGCGCAGACCGCATCGCCCGGCAGATCATCGATATGACCAGAAACGGACTGTTCGTGACCCTGCGCTTTATGGATGTGGCCCTGTGCCAGTTTGACTATATCAACGCCGACCGGCTGATTTCCCAGGGGCTGAAGGTCAGCACCTTCGCCACCACCGGTCAGCACATGATCTACAATCCCCAGTACCTCATCCAGCAGTACATGAAGGACAAACAGGTGATCTCCAGAGATTACCTTCACATGGTGCTGCACTGCGTGTTCCGGCACCCTTTTGTGTCAAAGCACCTGAACCGGGAGTACTGGAATCTTGCCTGCGATATTGCCGTGGAAAGCATTATCAGCGAGCTGGACGTCAAGCAGGCCGGAACCCGCAATATGGAGGAGATCAACGGAGAAATCCAGCGCATCCGCAGCATGCTGAAGCAGCAGATCACCGCAGAGCGGGTGTACGCGTGGCTTCTTGCCGGGGGACCCCAGCATAAGGATATGGAAAAATGGCGGATCCTCTTCCACCACGACGAGCACCAGGTATGGTGGGATATTGCCGAGCAGATCGAAGAGGAAATGAAACGCCGGGAAAAGGAAAATCAGGAAGAGTATGCCCAGGAGGATGAACATGAACGATCCGATTCCGAAGAAGATGACGGGGAAGATCCGGAAGAGTCTGAAGAAGACCGGGAGGAAGACAGCCAGGAAGGGGACGAAAACCCTGAAGAATCTGGGGAGGAAGACTCTGAAGAAAGTCAGGAAGAAGATACTCCACCCGACGAGGCTGAAGGTGACGGAGATGAAGCGGATGCCCCGGAGGATGAAGAAGAAAGCAGCGAAGAAGGGGAAGCGGATGCTGAAGAGGGCGGCGAAGAAGGAGACGAAGCGCCTGAAGAGGCTGACGAAGAAGATGACGAAGACCAGTGGCGCGAGGATACCTACGAAGAGGAATTTACCAGCGAGCCGGGGGACAACGGAAACTCCGCAGACTCCGACGACATGGCGGACCCGGATTCCGACACCGGCGAAAGCGGTGATGACAGCGACGGCGACGGCAGCGGCGGCGGTTCTGCCGGTGACGATCCTGAGACGTCGGAGGAAGAAGGCGCAGACAGAGGTCAGCAGGGAGCTGACGGAATGGATAGCCAGTCAGGAGACGGAGGACAGCCAGGAGACGAACAGCAGCAGTCAGACAGCCGAATGAGCGGCACCGCCGACGAAGGCCGGCCGGACAATTCTGCCGACGACAACCCGTTTGGAGACAACGAAGGCGGAAACACGGCCGACATGAGCGGAAACGGCGGCACCAGCCGCCAGCAGAACCAGCAGCAGAGCGGCCAGCACACCGCAGGCACCGGAGGGGGCGGGGACGGAACCCAGTCCGCCTGGGAGCATTCCTCCGGAGAGTCCACCCAGCGGGGGGACGGAGGCGACAACGGCAGCCGGGCTCAGATGGAGGGCACCGCAGGTGCCCCGGAGGTCAGCGGAGCTGACGACCAGAAGAAGCAGGAGGCCCAGGCAGAGCAGGGTACCGGGGAATATGACGAAGAAGACGAAAAAGCCCCTTCCTATGCCCACAGCGGGGACGAACAGCGGGAGCTGGAAGAAAAATGGAAAGAAATCAGCGAGCGCATGCTGGTGGATCTGGAAACCGCATCAAAAGAGTGGGGCGACAAGTCCGACGGTATGGTGCAGGGCATCAAAAAGATCAACCGGGACAAATACGATTACGCTACATTCCTGCGGAAATTCTCCACCCTGAGAGAGGACATTCAGATCAACGACGATGAGTTTGATTATGTCTACTACACGCTGGGCATGGAGCGGTACGGCAACATTCCGCTCATCGAGCCTTTGGAGTACAAGGAAGTGCGAAAGGTCCGGGATTTTGTGATTGCCATCGACACCTCGGGAAGCTGTGCCGGAGAGGTGGTGCAGAAATTCCTGGATAAGACCTTCTCCATCTTTATGCAGCAGGAAAACTTCTTCCGCAAGATCAACCTGCACATCATCCAGTGCGACGCCCAGATTCAGGAGGTGGCAAAGATCACCAACAAGACAGAGTTTGAGGATTACATCCGCAATCTGGAGTTCAAGGGCTTCGGGGGAACGGATTTCCGTCCGGTCTTTGCCTATGTGGAAGAGATGATGGAACGGGGAGAGTTTGAAGATCTGAAGGGCATGATCTACTTTACCGACGGCAACGGCACCTATCCGAAGCGCCGGCCGCCGTACGAAACAGCGTTTATTTTTGTCGACGACGACGAATTTGAATATCAGGTCCCGAGCTGGGCCATGAAGTTAGTGCTTGAGACCAGCGACATCACAGAGGAGGTTCTCATATAATGAACATAAAAGAAGCAAAAGAAGAAATCCAGCGCGCCATTACATCCTATCTGGAAAAAGACGAGTTCGGCGATTATGTTGTCAGCCGGGTAAGACAGAGACCGGTTCTGCTCATCGGTGACCCGGGCATCGGAAAGACTGCCATTATGGAGCAGATCGCAGAGGAGCTTGGCATCGGTCTGGTTTCCTACTCCATGACCCACCACACAAGACAGAGCGCCATCGGTCTGCCGAAGATCGAAACAAAGAGCTACGGCGGCAGGGAATACATGGTATCCGAGTACACCATGTCGGAAATCATCGCGTCCGTTTACGACTGCATGGAGGCCACGGGCCTTACGGAAGGCATCCTGTTCCTGGACGAAATCAACTGCGTGTCCGAAACCCTGGCTCCTGCCATGCTGCAGTTCCTGCAGTACAAGACCTTCGGAAAGCACGAGGTGCCGGAGGGCTGGATCATCGCCACCGCCGGAAACCCGCCGGAGCACAACAAGTCCGTAAGAGAATTTGATATCGTAACTTTAGACCGCGTAAAGAAGATCGTGGTAGAGCCGGATTACGAGGTATGGAAGGAATACGCCTACAAGGCCCAGATCCACGGCTCCATCACCACCTATCTGGAGATCAAGAAAAACGACTTCTACCGCATCGAGACCACCGTGGACGGCGTGGAGTTCGTAACAGCCAGAGGCTGGGAGGACCTGTCCACCATGATCCGCCTTTACGAAAAGCAGGGCTACACCGTGGACGAGCGCCTCATCAGCCAGTACGTCCAGCACGAAAAGGTGGCCAAGGACTTTGCCATCTACTATGACCTGTACAACAAGTACAAGTCCGATTACCAGCTGGATACCATTCTGGACGGCACCTACAGCGAGGAAATCAGAGAACGGGCAAAGGCTGCCCGCTTCGATGAGCGCCTGACTCTGGTGGGACTGCTGCTGGAGTCCGTAACCGCCCGGCTGAAGGAAGACGTGGATACGGAGGACTTCATCACCGACCTGCACAAGGTGCTGCTGGAGGTCCGGGAGGCCTGCGAAGACAAGGAAGCCCACATCGACGAGATCCTGGGCCGCATCATCACCACCAGAACCTCTGCGTACCGGAACGAAAAGCGCTCCGGCATCCTGACAAAGAAGAGAGAATATGTACTGCGCAAGATCATCCTTGCCATCGAAGAATACAACAACTATCTCCGTCAGGAATCCATCACCGACGTGGACGAAGGCTTCGCCTGCATCAAGGAGGCCTTTGCAGGCAGCGTGGCCGATATGAAGGAGCACCTGAACGAATCCCAGTCCATGATCGAGAACATGTTCCTCTTTATCGAGGACGTGTTCGGCAGCGAACAGGAAATGCTGGTGGCCGTTACAGAGCTCACCGTCAATTACTATTCCGCCAAGTTCATCAGCCGGTACGGCTGCGAAAAGTACTTCGAGCACAACAAAGAGCTCCTGGTATACGAGCGTCAGCAGGAGCTCCTGTCCGAAATCATGCTCCTCAACGAAGAAGAGGAATTCAATCTTTCCGTATAAAGAATCAGAACATCCACAGGGACTGCCGCGCCGGGCGCGGCGGTTCCTTTTTTCATTTGGTGAAAAAAAATATGTATTTTGCAAAATCGCAGTAATATAATCGGTAACATTTTAAAAATGCAAAAAAAATACATGATTTTTACTCAAAACAGACGTTAATTTGTCAAAAAATATTTTACAAGTTAGTTGAATTTGATATAATGGCAGGAGGAATTTTAAGGAAAAATTAAGAGTAATTTTAACAGACGAGCCATCCGGTTCTGCAGATGGGGTAACGTGCGTTTTCTGATTGCGGGAAGCCCCGGGGATGCAGCAGAAAAACACCGGATACAAGCTAAAAAAATATACGAAAAAACCGAACTATATAATGGAAACAATAGAAAACCTGTAATCCGCGAGAGGACGGAAAGGAGCAGATTGTATGGCCTTTCGACCAAAGAAAAAAAGACTGGGCGACATGCTCATTGAAAATCACGCCATCACCGAGGAGCAGCTGCGAGACGCTCTGGAGCGCCAGAAGCAGAAGAAGGCAAAGCTGGGTCAGGTGCTGGTGGAGATGGGGGTCACCACAGAGGATGACATTGCCAGAGTGATCCGGGAGCAGATGAACCTGGAGATGGTCAGCCTGTCAGAGCATCAGATCGGAGAAGAAGTGCTGAAGGTGATTCCGGACGCTTCCATCCTGAAAAAATATGTGGTTATGCCCTTCGGCTTTTCCGAAAGCAGCGGGGCTCTTCTCCTGGCCATGGAGGACCCTATGGACCTTATGGCTCTGGACGATATCAGCATTATTACGGGGCTTCAGGTGGAGCCGGTAGTATCCACACCGTCGGACATCATGACGGCAGTGGACAAATACTACGGCAACGAGGAAGCCCGGGCCGTGGCGGAAGCCTACACGAGAGAAAAGGAAACCCTGTACCAGGTGGAGGACGAGGGAGAGTCCGAGGATGTCTCCAACGCGCCCATTGTCCAGCTGGTTAAGACCATTATCGAGCAGGCCGTAAGAAAGAGAGCCAGCGATATTCATATCGAGCCGTTAGAAACGAGAATCCGGGTCCGCAACCGTGTGGACGGGGTCCTCATCGAGGTGGGAAATTACCCTTCCGGCATGCTTTCGGCCATCATCGCCCGGATCAAGATCATCGGCGGCATGGATATTTCCGAAAAGCGCAAGCCTCAGGACGGCCGTATCACCCAGGTGGTAGACCGCACCGAGTACGATATCCGTGTATCGGTCCTTCCGACTGTTTTCGGAGAAAAGGTGGTAATGCGACTGACCGCCAAGACGGTCCTCACAAGAGACAAGAAGCTTTTAGGCTTTTCCGATGAGGAGCTGGAACGGTTTGACAAGATTCTTGCAAACCCGAACGGCATCATCCTCGTTACGGGGCCTACGGGTTCCGGTAAGTCCACCACCCTTTATACGGCCCTCAGCGAGCTCAACAGCTCCGAGGTAAACATCATCACCGTAGAAGACCCGGTGGAAGCCAACATCGACGGCATCAACCAGGTGCAGGTGAACCCGAAGGCAGATCTCACCTTTGCGTCCGCTCTGCGGTCCATCCTGCGTCAGGACCCGGATATCATCATGATCGGAGAAATCCGGGACACCGAAACCGCCAATATCGCAGTAACCGCCTCCATCACCGGCCATCTGGTGGTGAGCACCTTACATACAAACAGCGCTGCAGCCAGCATTACACGACTGGCGGATATGGGCATCGAGCCGTATCTCATTGCAGACGCCACCGTAGGGGTCATCGCCCAGCGTCTGGTGCGCCGCCTGTGCGACTGCAAGACCACAAGGAAGGCCACGGAGCAGGAGCGGAAGCTTTTGGGCGTGAAAAATCCGAAGGATGCCCTGATGATCAGCGAACCATGCGGCTGCGTAAAGTGCAGCGACACGGGCTACAAGGGCCGTACCGGCGTGTACGAGATCATGCCGATTACCCACCGTCTGAGGGATGCCATCGCAGACGGCAGGCCGGCGGATGAGCTGGAACGGATGGCCATTGAGGAAGGCATGCACACCCTCCGGGATGCCTGTGCGCGGCTGGTAAGGCAGGGCGTCACCACCATTTCCGAAATGGAAAAGATCACATTCTCCAACGAGAATATTTAACATCAGGAAAAATTCACCGATATAAAATTAAGAAAAAGGCACAGCTCTGCTGTGACCCGGGCTGGCGCGGGCGCCAGCTCTCAAGGGAAAGGGTAAAGGTATCATGGTTTATAATTCAATCGACGAAATGCTCAAAACTGCCCATGAGCGGGGGGCTTCGGACCTGCATGTGACCGTAGGGATTCCTGCGAAGATCCGTGTGGACGGGGAGCTGGTTTCCATATCGGAGGAACGGATTATGCCGGACGATTCGGAAAAGCTCATCGGTCCCATTCTGCCGGAGCATGCAAAAAAGCAGCTGGCGGAGCGGGGGGAAACGGACTTCTCCTATGCAGTGGCAGGGGTGGGCCGTTACAGAGTCAATGCATTTAAGCAGAGAGGCTCTTATGCCTGCGTTATCCGTCTGGTAGGGACGGAGATTCCGCTGCCGGAGCAGCTGGGGCTGCCTCAGTCTGTTCTTGAGCTTATCGAGCTGAAGCGGGGGCTGGTTCTGGTTACGGGACCGACGGGTTCCGGTAAGTCCACTACTTTAGCGTCTATGGTGGACCAGATCAACCGCACGGAAAATGCGCATATTATCACGCTGGAGGATCCGATCGAATACCTCCACCGTCACAATAAATCCATCGTAAACCAGAGAGAAATCGGCGTGGATTCCATGTCTTACACTTCCGCTCTGCGGGCTGCTCTCCGTGAGGACCCGGATGTGATTTTAGTGGGAGAAATGAGAGACCTGGATACTATTTCCACTGCCATTACGGCGGCGGAAACGGGCCATCTGGTGCTGTCTACGCTGCATACCACCGGCGCTGCAAACACCATCGACCGTATTATCGACGTGTTCCCGCCGCACCAGCAGCAGCAGATCCGTATTCAGCTGGCAGGGGTGCTGGAGTCGGTTATTTCTCAGCTTCTGGTTCCGAAGATCGGGGGAGGCCGGGTGGCTGCCTTTGAGGTGATGCGGTCCAATCCTGCCATCAAGAACCTGATCCGTGAGGCCAAGTCTCATCAGATCGACACCATCATTCAGACCAGCCGCAAGGTGGGCATGATCATGATGGACGACGCTCTGCAGGAGCTTTATGCAAAGGGTGAGATCACTCGTGAGACGGCTATGGAGTACGCTCAGGATCAGCAGAATATGAAGCGGAAGCTGTAGCTCTGAGGGAGGCATGCAATGGCAGATTTTTATTATGTAGCTGTGAACCGTCAGGGCAAGCAGGTGAAGGGTACGGTGGATGCTCCGGATCTGCGGGGGGCTACGAATCTCCTGAAAGGGCAGGATCTTACGATTATTAAGCTGCAGGAGGCTACGCTGCTGAACCGGGAGATCAAGCTGGAGTTTGGAGGCAAGGTCAAGTCCCGCGATATCGGTATTTTCTGCCGCCAGATGAACAGTATCCTCAATGCGGGGGTCCCTGTGGTCCGGGCTCTGGAAATGCTGGCGGAGCAGACGGAAAAGAAAAAACTGAAGGAGGCCATCGAGCTGACCCGGGACAATGTTTCCAAGGGGGAATCTCTGGCGGTGGCCATGCGGCAGAGCGACAAGGTTTTTCCGGGGATTTTAGTGAGCCTGGTGCAGGCCGGGGAGGAATCGGGCTCTCTGGATATTGCCTTTGAGCGTATGGCGACGCATTTTGAAAAGCAGGCCAAGCTTTCGGGCATGGTGAAGAAGGCCATGATTTATCCGATTATTATTATGATCGTTGCGGTTGTGGTTGTGGGCATCATGTCGGTGGTGGTGATTCCGCAGTTTGCGTCTATGTTTGAGGACATGGGCTCGGAGCTGCCGCTGATTACGAAGATGGTCATGGGGATGAGTAATTTTATCATGCACCGCTGGTATCTGATTATTCTTGCTGTTGCGGTGGTGGTATTTGCTTTGAAATATTATCTTTCTACGGATAACGGTCGGCATGTGTGGGGGCGGATTTCTCTGAAGATTCCGGTGTTCGGCATGCTTTCGGTTAAGAGCAACTGTGCGAATTTTGCCCGGACTATGGCGACGCTGATGGCGTCGGGCATGGATGTGCCACGGGCGCTTGAGATTACTTCGGGGTCTTTGAAGAATGCGCTGTTTCAGGATGCGCTGCTTCACGCAAAGAAGGATGTGGAGCAGGGGATTCCCATGTCGGAGCCGCTGAAGGCCAGCGGGCTGTTTCCTTCTATGGTGTACAATATGATCGCCATCGGGGAGGAGACGGGTATGCTGGACGGGATGCTGACGAAGGTTGCGGATTATTACGAAGAGGAAGTGGAACTGACTACGGGTTCTCTGACTGCGGCTATGGAACCGCTGATTATTGTGGTTCTGGGGATTATTGTCGGGTTTATTGTTCTGGCGATTTATATGCCGATGGT
>JBJFFZ010000075.1:0-3388 GCA_051892195.1 Anaerovoracaceae bacterium | reverse complement strand
TCGAATTCTTCGGAGCGCAGCTCAAAGCGCTTAACGCGCTTGTAGGAGGACATTTTGTCGTTGACCTCGTCGATGATGCCCTTGAAGAACTTCTGAAGCTGTGCCTCGTCCATAGGACCCAATTCCTTCAGCTCTTCCTCTTCCGGAACGATGTGGGCGGTGACGATGAGCTCTCCGGTGCCGTCGTCCACGCCGTCTACGATCACTTCCCTGATGTACGGGCTCTTCATGAGGTAGTATTCCACTTCCTCAGGGAAGATGTTTTTGCCGTTTTTCGTTACGATGACGTTTTTCTTGCGCCCCGTAATGTACAGCATGTTGTCCTCGTCCAGATAGCCGTAGTCTCCGGTGCGCAGCCAGCCGTTGTCCAGCGTCTCCGCCGTGTGCTCCGGATCCTCGTAGTATCCCAGCATGACAGAATCGCTCTTTACCAGGATCTCGCCGATGCCGTCGGAATCAGGGAAATCAATGCGGACCTCAGTGTTGGGCATAACGGCCCCTGCTGAGGATGCCGGCTCCCGGTACCGGTCTCTGTGCACAGCTACGATCGGGGAACACTCTGTGAGTCCGTAGCCCTGGAAGGTGCAGATTCCCATATAGTTGAAATCCTCTATGATCTCAGGATCCAGAGCGGCTGCCCCGCAGATAAACATCCGCATGTTGCCCCCAAAGGCATTGTGAACATCCTTAAAGAGCTTCCGCATGGACTTGATATTGAATTTGTCCAGAGTTTTTGCAAGGGCAAGGCCCTTTCTGAGCTTTGCGGCCTTTCCTGTCTTTTCCGCCTGCTTCCACACCCGGTTGTGCATCATTTCAAAGACCAGAGGAACCCCCAGCATGACGGTTGCCCGGCACTCGGACATGTTCTTTACGATGTGCTTCAGACCTTCACAGACGGCAACGGTAGCCCCCTGATAAAGGACCGTCATCTGCCCGCAGGTAAACTCGTATGTATGATGGATCGGCAGAATGGACAGCACCACATCATTTGACTCAACCTGTACATACTGAGACATATTCATAACATTTGAAATAATATTTTTGTGGGACAGCATGACCCCTTTGGCAAGACCTGTGGTGCCGGAGGTAAACAGCAGAATGCTCATAGCCTCCGGATCAACCGCAGCGTCCAGGTACGAACGGTCCCCCTTGCGCAGCAGCCCCCGGCCCTTTTCCATCAGCTCGTGCATGGAAAGGCGGTCTTCATCGGACTTCTCCGCATCCATGCTGATGATATATTCCAGAGAATCGATGCCGTCGATGGCCTGCCGCAGCATCTTTTCCACCTTTCCCGAATAGACGATGGCGCTGAGATGAGCCCGCTCAATCAGATTCCGAAGCTCCTCCACCGGCAGCTCCTTGTCGAAGGGCACTGCCACCCCCACTCCGCTGGCGGCGCTGAGATCCGCCACGATCCACTCGTACCGCGTCTCTCCGATGACGCCGATATGCTTATCCTTCAGTCCCAGACTGATCATGGCTGTGCCGAAGGCATCGATGTCCTCCTTCAGCGTGCGGTAGCTGACCGGAACGTACTGTCCGCCCGGCCGGTTCTTGATCAGGTATGCAGCCCGGTCTCCGTACAGCTCTGCGGATGAATTGATCATATCCCTGAGATCCGTAATCTTTCTGACCGGATAGTATGCGTTTTTGTATTTTTTGTTGCCCGGCATAGTTCTCCCCTTTGTATCCTTTAAAACTGCAGATCCCCGAAAGGAATCTGTCTTTTACTGCTATCATTTCCTGTTTTCAACATACGGAATCATTCTATCATTTTTATTGTTTCTGTTCAATAAAAAACAGACGGAGCCCCGTCTGCCCCGGGCAGACGACACCCCGTCCCTTTTATTTCTGGTTATTATTCGGAAAAATCCGGATGCTTTTCTCCGGGCTTCAGCAAGCCGGACCTAAACGGTCTTCTTTGGCTTTGGAAGCTTCAGAATGGCTCCTGTCGGACATTCCTTTGCGCACAGGCCGCAGTTTTTGCACTTTTCCGGATCGATGACCGCCCGGTTGTTTTCCACGTGGATGGCATCAAACTTGCAGGCCTTTTCGCACTTTTTGCAGCCGATGCAGCCGGCCTCGCAGGCCTTTCTCGTGGCAGCGCCCTTGTCGCAGGAGCTGCAGGCCACATACACAAGGTTCTTCTTCGGAACCATGTCGATAATGTGGTTCGGACATACCTTTGCGCAGGCGCCGCAGCCCACACAGTTTTCACGGTCCACCCAGGCCACACCGTTTACGATACCGATGGCGTTGAAATTGCAGGCATTCACACAGTCTCCCATGCCCAGGCAGCCGAAGGCGCAGGCATTGTCGCCGTTATACATGGATTTTACGGCTCTGCAGGACTGGATACCGCTGTACTCCAGAATCTTCTTTGACTTGTCTCCGTAGCCTCCGCACTTTACAGCAGCGTAGGAGCCTTCTCCTGCATCCACGGACATGCCCATGATCTCGCCCAGCTTTGCAGCAGTATCAGCGCCCCCTACCGGGCACTTGTTCAGCTCTGCGCCGCTTTCCACGATGGCCCCTGCATAGTCTGCGCAGCCTGCAAATCCGCAGCCGCCGCAGTTGGCCCCCGGAAGGGCCTCCGTACATGCAGCCACCCGTTCATCCACAGGCACATACATGAGCTTTGCTGCTACGGTCAGCATGATGCCGGCAATGATCCCTACAATACATACCAGGAGGATCGGAATTAAATAAACTGTCATGTCATTACCTCCTTAACCCAGCAGATTCTCGATGATTCCGCCAAATCCCATAAAGGAAACGGAAAGGATCGATGCAGCGATCAGCGTACTCGGAATCCCCTTGAAGGCTTCCGGAATATCACAGTTTTCCATCTTGCCTCTTACGCCGGCAAAGAGCACCATGGCGATGAGGAAGCCGATGCCGGCCCCCAGGGCGTTGCAGATGGAACCCAGGAAGTTCAGATCATTGTCAATATTGTTTACAGTCACACCCAGTACGGCACAGTTTGTGGTGATCAGAGGAAGATACACGCCCAGTGACTTGTACAGAGGCGGAACAAATTTCTTAAGGGCAAGCTCAACCAGCTGCACCAACGCTGCGATGACGAGAATGAATACCACCGTCTGCAGATAGCCGATGCCGAACCGGTTCAGAATCAGGTGCTGAATCGGCCAGGTTGCCAGGGTTGCCAGCACCATAACGAAGGTAACCGCCGCACTCATACCCACAGCAGAATCCAGCTTCTTGGATACCCCGAGGAACGGGCAGATGCCCAGGAACTGCGCTAAAACGTAGTTGTTAACGAGCATTACCGTCAGAATAATGGAAAAATATGCTGCCATTAATGATCGCCTCCTTCCTCAGGTGCAGCGGCATCCGCCGCTGACGGGGCTGCCGGGGCAGCCGTCTC
>JBJFFZ010000074.1:1595-3441 GCA_051892195.1 Anaerovoracaceae bacterium | reverse complement strand
AACTTTTATATATTAACAGGATCAAAAGACCATGTCAACAACTTTTTTATTTTTTTCAAAAGACTTTTAAAACCGTCTTTCTGAAAGCGCTGTTCTCTCTTACGAGTTGCAGCTAAATCAATTTACCACATGCAGCTTTCCATGTCAATGTTTTAATAAAAAAACATTAAACTTTTTTCGCTTCTACTTGCAGTACACCACCACCGTATCGTAATTCATGCTCCCTCCGAAAATGGACAGAGCGCTGCCGATGGTCACATCCAGCCTGTCTCCTGCCAGTTCTTTCATGCGGGCCAGGTCGCTGAAGTTCCGGATGCCCCCTGCGTAGGTTACGGGAATTCCTTCCCAGCTTCCCAGCAGCCGGATCAGGTCTTCGTCAACGCCTGCGGATTTTCCTTCCACATCCACGCCGTGAATCAGAAACTCGTCGCAGTACCCGGAAAGCCGGTCCAGAATCTCGTGGGTCACCTCGATATCGGTGAATTTCTGCCAGCGGTCCGTTACGATAAAATAACGGTCATCCCGCTTCCGGCAGCTGAGATCCAGAACGATGTGCTCCTTTCCTACGGCTTCCGTCAGTCGGAGAAGGTTCTCCATGTTGAGCCTTCCGTCCTCAAATACATAGGAAGTGACGATCACATGGGATGCCCCGGCTTTTATAAAGTCGGAAGCATTTGCGGCATTGATGCCGCCTCCCACCTGAAATCCCCCCGGATACGTCTCCAGAGCCAGCAGCGCCTGGCGGCAGTCGGCCTCGTAATATTCGGAGCCTTCCGGATTCAGAAGAATGATATGGCCCCCCTTCAGCCCGTCGCTTTTGTACAGCTCCGCATAGTATGCGCTGTCGTACTCTGATACAAAATTTTCATCCGCACGGTCGCCGTCATCTCTGAGACTGCTTCCTACGATCTGTTTTACGCTTCCATTATGTATGTCAATGCATGGTCTGAATCGCATTGTTGAACCTCCGCCCGATCCTCCTGCGGAGCAGAGGCACATTCCCCGTGCTCCCGGAGCAGATTCATTATATTTTTTTATCAGTTTTAAATCAAGGTATTGTATGATAAAATTCTGTGTTATGAATAAAAACAAAAATTATACTGTAAAAATCAATCCTTCCGAGGTGCTCCGGTACCTCGGATTTAAGGAAAGCAGCGGCCCGGCCGCTGAAGCAGACCCTTTTTCTGGTGTCGACAGAGTCGTCGCCGATCAGATCCGGCGCTGTATGGATTCCATTTCATCCATTTCGGAGCCGAAGTACATTTACAGAGTATTTTCGCTGGACCGTCCCCGGGGGCGGATTCTGCTTTCCGGCACTTCAACGGAAATTCAGGGGCAGGATGGAGCCCGCCTTCTTTCGGAATGCGATTCCTGCATCGTGCTGGCGGCTACTCTGGGGCAGAAAAGCGAGATGCTCCTGCACCGGGCGCAGATTACCGGCATGGCCGATGCTGTGATTCTTGACAGCTGCGCCAGCAGCGCCATCGAAAGCGTCTGTGAACAGCTGAATCAGGACCTGAAGTCAGATTACGAAGCACGGGGGCTCTTCCTGACCGATCGTTACAGTCCCGGATACGGGGACATGCCCCTTACCATGCAGACGGAGCTGTGCGCCCTGCTTCAGACCCAGAAGCGAATCGGGCTCACCGTAAGTCCCGGACTTACCCTGATGCCGTCAAAATCAGTTACCGCTATTATAGGAATCTCCAGCCGTCCCCAGACCATGCGGAATGCATCCTGCGACGGATGCCGGCTCAGAGAGACCTGTCAGATCAGAAGAGCAGGAGGCTGCTGTGGAAACAGAAAATAAAAAGGATCTTTTAGAAATTTTCAGAGAAAAACAACG
>JBJFFZ010000074.1:0-1495 GCA_051892195.1 Anaerovoracaceae bacterium | reverse complement strand
ATTTAAGGAAATGATTGTGGCCGGAGCCGCAGCCGGAGCCGATCTCATCGTATTTGAGACCATGACCGATCTTTACGAGGTCCGGGCCGGGGTCCTTGCCGCAAAGGAAAACAGCAGTCTTCCGGTCTTTGTCACCATGTCCTTTGAGGCCAGCGGCCGGACCTTTACGGGAACCTGCGTGGAATCCATGGCCTGCGTGCTGGAAGGCCTGGGGGCCGACGCCATCGGAATCAACTGCTCTCTGGGGCCGGAGGAAATCTATCCAATCGCACAGCGGCTTTCCGCCAGCACCTCCCTTCCTCTGATCATCAAGGCAAATGCAGGGCTTCCGGACCCGGAAACCGGGGCATACAACGTGGGACCTGAGGAATTTGCCCAGTCCATGAAAAAATTTACAGATCTGGGAATGCTCTTTACCGGAGGCTGCTGCGGCACATCGCCGGAATACATCCGTGCCGTAAGGGAGACCCTTTCGTCCCTGCCGCTGGTGCCAAAGGCAGTACCCCAGCCCGCATCAAGGATCTGCACCCCTTCCGGCGTGGTGGTCATCGACCGGGTCCGGGTCATCGGCGAGCGCATCAACCCTACGGGCAAAAAACGCTTCCAGCAGGCCCTGAAGGAGGGGGATATCGATTACATCCTCAACCAGGGAATCCAGCAGATGGACGCCGGAGCTGATATTCTCGACGTAAACGTGGGCCTTCCGGAGATCGACGAACCGGAAATGATGATCCGCGTGGTAAAGAGCCTTCAGTCCGTAGTGGACATTCCGCTTCAGATCGATTCCTCCGACCCTGCCGCCATCGAAGCAGGGCTTCGGGTATGCAGCGGAAAACCAATCGTAAATTCTGTCAACGGCGAACCGGAGGTTCTTTCGCGCATTCTCCCTATCATAAAGAAATACGGCGCTGCCGTCGTGGGGCTGACACTGAATTCTGCAGGGATTCCTCCGAAGGCCGAGGACCGCTTCGCCATCGCCGAGCACATTGTAAACACCGCCCTTTCCTACGGGATTCCAAAGGAAGACATCTTTATCGACTGCCTGACCCTGACGGTTTCCGCCCAGCAGGCAGAGGCGGCAGAAACCCTGAAGGCCGTACGCATGGTCCGGGAAAAGCTGGGGGTTCACGCCGTACTGGGGGTCTCCAATATTTCCTTCGGACTGCCCCACAGAGAGCTGATCAACCACTCCTTCCTCATGCTTGCCATGGGAAACGGCCTGGATCTGCCGATCATGAATCCAAACACCGAATCCATGATGAACGCAGTTATGGCCTTCAACGTCCTGAACAACGTGGACAAGGACAGCGCAAAATACATTGAAAAATTTGCAGATTACACCCCGCCTGCTGCCGCAGGAGCATCAGGAAATTCCTCCGGAGGCCAGGGGGCGACGGCTCTGCCGTCCCATGGCGGCGCAGGGGCGCCGCTGCCCGGAAGCATCGAGCATGCCATCGAAAAAGGGCTGAAGGAAGAGGCTGCCGCTGCAGTCCGC
>JBJFFZ010000073.1:0-3451 GCA_051892195.1 Anaerovoracaceae bacterium | reverse complement strand
CACCGGCGGCTACAACCTTCAGTTCGCCTTCGCAAGCGCCCACTGCGCCGCCCGGACCATTTCCGGAGATTCTGCAAATTGACAAAACCCTCCGGATGCAATATAATTTCTTTAGTCTTACATTTGTAAGAAAAGGAGAAGTCATTATGAAACAACTGCCCCCTGTTTCGGATGCTGAATTTGAGGTCATGGACATCATCTGGAAATATGCCCCTGTCAGCACAAATGAAATCACGCAGCACCTGGCAAAGGTCCGGGACTGGAGTCCCAAAACAATCCATACCATGTTATCCCGCCTGGAAAAGAAAGGGGTCATTGCTCACGAAAAAGAAGGTCGTGTTTTTATATATACTCCCTGCATCTGCAAGGAAGATTACATGGAAGCAGAAAGCCGGACCCTGGCAGACCGCTTTTTTGACGGCGCCATGAACCGGATGGCTGTAAGCTTTCTGGATCAGAGAGATTTATCCTCAGAGGATCTGGACGAGCTGCAGCGGATTCTGGACAGAAAACGCAGGAAGTAGAGGCGGTATTTTATGTTCGTGCAACGGTTGATTATGGGAAATCTCTTCAGCGCAGTCCTGATCTGTCTTACGCTGATTCTGAAGAAGCTTCTTTCGCACCGGACCTCCCTGCGGTTTCAGTATGGCTGCTGGTTTGTTGCTGCCGTTTCTCTGCTGCTGCCCTTTTTTCCCGGCAGCTTATGGACAAAAATAATGCAGATTGCCTTCAGCCGGGAGCAGACCATGGCTTCTTTCCGCATGGCGGAAAGTCCCGCGCCGGGTCCTGTTCCGGCGCAGCAGTCGGCGGATGCAGTGTCCCTTATTCTGGAGGAGCCTGATACTTCTCTCATAGAAACCGGATTCCTTGTGGTCTGGCTGGCGGGAGTCACCGCATTCATGGTTTATTACCTGTGCGGCTGTCTGCGGCTGGGTCAGATTCGCCGAAATGCGTCCGCTGTGGACCCGGAGGTTCAGCGTCTTTTTGACCGGTGCTGTCAGAAGTCCGGCATACCCCGGCGTGTTGAAATACGACAGTCCCGGTTGATCGCAGCTCCAGTGAGCTTTGGATGCAGAAAACCCCTTGTGGTGCTTCCGCAAGAGAAGCTGGCCGGGCTTTCTATGGAACGCCTCAGGCACGTCCTCCTGCATGAGCTGGCCCATATTCGCCACGGAGACCTGATTTCAAACGGTCTTTTCTGTACTCTGCAGGCATTCTGCTGGTTCAATCCCATGGTGTGGCTGGCATTCCGTCAGATGCGCCGGGATCGGGAAGCCTACTGCGACTGGGCCGTGCTGAAGGGGCTGAAGGATGAAGATGCCCGCATGGACTACGGGCAGACGATTCTGTACTTTGCCTCCGGATGCAGAACACGCTTTTGTACGGCAAACGGCCTGTGCCAGAACAAGGATCACCTGAAATACCGCTTATGTCAGATCGTTGATTATCAGGACAATAACCCACAGAAAAAACGCACCGGCCGCCGGGCGGCCGTCACCCTTGCAATTCTCTGCGTATTTCAGATTCCTGCCCTTTCATTCTGCACCGGAGATCAGGAGGAATACTGCACGCCTCCCCCATCTTCGGTGATGTCAGAAGGAGACTGGCAGGACTTCTTCGAAGGTACAGACGGATGCGCCGTGGTATATGACCGCAGCACAAGGCGATACACAGTCTATAACGAAAAGGAAATCACCCATCGGATGCCTCCATGCTCCACATTCAAGATTTACAGCGCTCTGAATGCCCTGGAGCAGAAGCTGATCACACCGGAGAACAATCTCCTTTCCTGGGATGGAACACCGTACGAATTATCTGCGTGGAACCGGAATCAGACTCTGGAAACGGCCATGCAGCAGTCCGTAAACTGGTATTTTCAGAGACTGGATCAGACCGCAGGTGCAGCAGAGCTGTCCCGGTTTTACCGGAGGATTCATTACGGCAACGCAGCGGACATCAAAAACACGTCCGATTACTGGAACGGTTCCGCTCTGAAAATTTCCGCCCTGGAGCAGGTGGACCTGCTGGTAAAGCTTTACAGCAATGACTGGGATTTTGATGAGGAAACTATTGAAGCCGTGAAAAACGCCCTGCTTCTGTCCGTTTCGGATGACATGATTCTCTACGGAAAGACCGGTACCGGAAGGATCGGCAGCACCAGTATCGCCGGATGGTTTGTGGGCTTTGCGGAGCAGGCGGAAAACACACGCTTCTTTGCCGTTTACCTCTGTTCCGGGGAAGGCGCAGACGGCGCCGCTGCCGCACAGATCGCAAAACGCATCTTAAATTCCATGAATACCGAAACCGTTATCCCGGTTTCATAAAAAACATGCAAAGCTGTTCTTGATTATTTAAAAGATCAGCTTTACATTTTACCCTAAAATCTTACATTTGTAAGAATTATGATAATAGAATATGAATTCTGATAAAAACATAGCTGCGGCAGCCGCCGCAGAAAAGGAAAAGGAGAAGAACATGAACCGGAGCTTAAAAACTGTGGTATGTACGATTGGCGTGGTTATGGGAATCATCCTGTTGCTTGCCGCAGGAAAAGAACATTATGATAAACAGCTTCTGCAGGGCTCTGCTGTGCCTGCGGATTCAGAAAATCTGTGCGAAGAAATGCTGCCGGATACGGCGTTCAATATCACAGATGAAGAACTGTATCGGATTCAGTCGGAGTGCACTGCAATTTCAGCGCTGTTCAGGAAAAATCTGCAGCAGGCAGACAAATACATGGGACGGGAAACCATCGACGAAATGGAAAACCTTCTGATGGACGAAGGTTATGCTGTGATGGACAGCCACGAGATCTATCCGGAATACCTTGCCCATGCAGACAGCTTTCACAGCTTCTGGGAACGTGTGAGTCAGAATACTGATGGGGAGACCTCTTTCTGGGGCGTAACATCAGGGGGAGAGCTCTATTACCGTTCCCTCCAGTTCACGGACGGTATGCCCTATGGCGTTTATGCAGCTGCCGGCTGGAATGAAAACGGAGAACTGACACTGACCTATGCATGTAAAAGGGAAATTCTGTACTGGAATATGACTGCAGACGGGAATTTCATTTATCAGGACGAACGGCTTGACCGTCACTGGGATGCAGCGTATCTGCTGCGCCTGCATCCGGTGGATCACGCCCTGTACGACTTAAACAGGAAGTACATTCTTCCCATCGGCTACCACAATGTCAATCTGTTCCTGCTGGACTGGAATTCCCATGACTACGGAAATGTATCCTTCAACGACCTGCTGGACCGCCTGTATCTGCAGAAGAACGGAGTCTGCCTGGATGCCGGAGATTACCCCCGCCGTACCGACCCGTATCCATACAGTGCCATTCCTGCAGCGATTTTTGAAGATACCATTCTTCCGCATTTTGATATTTCAAAAGATGAATTCCGCAGGAAGGCATTGTATGATGCAGCGGATGACAGTTATCCATGGC
>JBJFFZ010000072.1:0-3493 GCA_051892195.1 Anaerovoracaceae bacterium | reverse complement strand
AGTGAACGGGTTCGGTTTACAGAAGGAATTGGATTCGGCGGGCTTTCATTTGTTTACAGATAAAGCCGATGGAAGGAATCTTGGGAATATGGGAAAACTGTTTACAATCGGACATTCGCAGCATGAAATCGATTATTTTATGAAACTGCTGAAAAAATATCATATTGATTCTGTGTGCGATGTGAGAAGCATCCCGTATTCAAAATATGCCGGACAATACAACAGGGAAAATATTGAAAAAACCATTGCCCGCAGCGGAATGCAGTATGCTTTCATGGGCGCGTCTTTTGGCGCCAGACCCGCTGAAAAAGCCCTTTATTGTGAGGAAGGCTGCCTGGACTTTGAACGGGTGAGAAAATCGGAAGGCTTTCTGCGGGGCTTTCATCATGTGATGCAGGGACTGCAGCAGGGGCGCAATATCGCACTGATGTGTACAGAAAAGGATCCCTTTGACTGCCATCGGGCCATTCTGGTGAGCCGGGCCTTTGCCCTTGCCGGAGTGGAAGTGAACCACATTCTTGCGGATGGAACCCTGCAGCATCAGAACCAGTTAAATGAACGGCTGATGAACAGATATTTTCCCCAGAGAGATCAGATCAGCTTCTGGGATTATATGAATAAAACCGAACCGGCGGATGATCTGAGCAGAGCTTATCAGTTGAGAAACAAAGAAATCGGATATCGCCTGAAAAATGAGGGCTGATGGCGCAGCAGGAGGACTTTATGCAGATTTACACAATCGGATTTACACAGAAAACAGCGGAACAGTTTTTTGAGACCATCAGACAGCATGGGATACAGATCGTTGTGGATGTCCGCCTGAACAATCAGTCCCAGCTGGCCGGTTTTACGAAAGGGCGGGATCTTGGATATTTCCTGAAGGTCATCTGCAGCTGCCGGTATGCCCATGAGGAAGCATTTGCTCCTACAAAGGAAATTTTAGATGCCTTTAAAAAAGACGGCATTGACTGGACCGAATATGAGCGCAGGTTTGATGAACTGTTTCGGGCAAGAAAGATGACCGACGTTTTTAAAAAGAAATACCTGAGTTACGACAGAGTGCTGCTGCTGTGCTCCGAGGCAACCCCCAAGCATTGTCACAGAAGGCTTCTGGCAGAGAAGTTTGCAGAAGAACTCCATGCAGAAATAATTCACTTATAATGTATTTTTTCGTAAGAAAGAACAAAAAAACTCAGGAAAAACGGACAGATTCTTCATGTTCTGTTAGCGCCGGCCGGGCCGGCGAGCCTGCATGGGCGGCGGTTCCCGAAGGGAACCGCCCTGTTTTTTTAAAAAATTTTCATTTCCATGAAAGAAAAAGCAGCTCTGAAGCATATTCCATATGAAGGCCTTAAGGAGAACATATATGTTGAAAGAAGAATTTGAAGCTCTGGCAGAAAAATATATGGACCGTATTTTTCGTGTGGCGTTCAGCTGGACGAAGAATGCTGCGGATGCAAACGATGTGACTCAGGATGTGCTGATCCAGCTGTACCGGACGGAAAAGCCCTTTGAATCAGACGACCATGTGAAAAACTGGCTCATGCGGGTTACGGTAAACCGGTGTAAAATGCTTTTTCGGGGGCCGTGGCATAAAATGGAGGACCTCAGCGAGTACGCTGAAACCTTAGGGTTTCAGGAGGAAAGCTATCTGGATCTGTTTCAGGCGGTGATGAATCTGGACAAAAAGTACCGGGTGCCCCTGATGCTGTTTTATTATGAAGGCTACGCAACTGCAGAGATTGCAGAGATTCTGGGTATCGGAGAAAAAACCGTAAGCACCAGACTTTTTCGCGCCAGGGCAAAGCTGAAGGAATATCTGAAGGAGGAGCAGAATCATGACGGACAGAGAGATGTTTAAGAAAGCCTTTGAGCCCCTGCATGCTTCTCCGGAGATTCTTGCGGAGGTATTGGAAATGGAAGCAGAAAGAACAAAAGCAATGAAAAGACGGACGGGATTTACCCGCCTTGCGGCAGCAGTGGCTGTACTGGTGCTGATTCTGGGATGCAGTACGGCAGCCTACGCCATGGACATCGGGGGGATTCAGCGGATGGTGCAGGTGTGGATCCACGGGGAACAGACCAATGCAGTCATGACCTTTGAAAACGGAACCTATGATCTGCATATTATGAATGAGGACGGAACGCAGGAGCACCGCGGCGGCGGTGGCGTTGCCCTTAACAGCGACGGGACGGAGCGTCCTCTTACAGAGGAGGAGCTGATGGAGCATCTGGATTCTCCGGAGGTGGACTATAAGGAAGACGGCACCGTGTGGGTGTATTACCGGGACCAGAAGCTTGAGATCACCGATTCCTTTGAAAACGGCGTATGCTTTGTAAAGGTGGGAAGCGGAAAGGACACCGTCTACATGACCATCAAGGAGGACGGCGGCTATGCCATGAGCCCTCACCGGTACGAGCAGCCGGACACCTTTAACTGATGAGAAATCCGCTGCAGTTTTCCGGGCAGCCTCTTTGCAGGCTGCCCGGAAGATGCGGACGCAGCATGGCAGAAAAGCTTTTGACAGATTCTGCCGGCAGTGCTACCATGACTGCAGAGAAGGAGCGGACTGCAGAGGAGGGGGAGGCACATGTCCTTTGATGAGATTTACAGCGATTATTTTCCTTTTTGGGATACATTGAGCGAGGGGGACAGAGCGTATCTGTGCGAGCATTCCTCTGTGGTTCATTTTGAAAAAGAGCAGGCCATCCATAACAATCTGGAATGCTCCGGCCTTTTTATTGTAAAAAGCGGAAGACTGCGCCTGTACATGCTTTCCGAGGACGGAAGGGAAATCACCCTGTACCGGCTTTCACCGGGGGAAATCTGCATGCTGTCCGCCTCCTGCGTGCTTCAGAGCATCACCTTTGATGTGTATGTCAATGCAGAGGTTCCAAGCGACTGCTATATGATCGACGGCATGGCCTTCAACGCGGTGAGCCAGCGGGTGCTGGAGGTGAAAAACTATGCTCTGGAGGCTGCCGTGGAGCGCTTTTCCGATATTATGTGGATCATGCAGCAGGTGGTATTTATGAGCATGGATCAGCGTCTGGCTATTTTTCTGCTGGATGAGACTGCAGCCAACGGAACGGATCTGGTGGCCATGACCCACGAGCAGATCGCCCGGCACCTGGGTACCGCCAGAGAGGTGATCACAAGAATGCTGAAGCGCTTTGCTTCCGACCGCTGGATCGAGGTAAGCAGGAAGGGAATCAGGATTCTGGACCGCCACCACCTGCAGAGCATCGCAAAGTAACCCTCTGCAGGGGGAGCCGTTTACTGTTTATGTGCTTTGATTCGGCAGATGGTCTGGGTCATGGTTCCCATAGGGCAGCAGACGCACCAGGACCGAGGCTTAAAGAGTACCATGAGCGTGAGTCCCAGCAGAGTGGAGGTCAGCATAATGCTGTAAAACCCGAATGCAAACTGGGCGACGCCCGGAGAAAACAGGGTTCCGTGATAAGCCCAGTGCCAGGGCACCTTAAAGGTCCA
>JBJFFZ010000071.1:43923-46564 GCA_051892195.1 Anaerovoracaceae bacterium | reverse complement strand
CCCCGCAGCAAGCCAGCAGGGAGGGCGTTTTTGGTTCCGCGGGCTCCTGCCCGCCCCTGCACTCGATTCGCCCTGCATATGAAGCTGTGCCTCTGTTCCCGCCCCTGCTTTCGATCCGCCCGCCCTGCCGGCCTTCAGGGCGGGCGTTTTTTTGGTTGAGAGTGCTCCTGCCATCCCTGCAGCTCCTCCGGTGGGCCCGCAGAGCGGGCGGCCGTATGGGGACATTCCTGCTTCATAAAAGCAGAATGCTCTTGTCCCCTGCCCTCCGGAAAAGCTATAATGGGCATTAAACGGGGAAGTCTGACGGGAAGCGGAAGACTTCCGGAAGAACAGAACGGAAAAGTCTCTTTGGACAGGGAGCGGAAGGTTTTCGTTGAAATAAACGCATAGAAAGATTGGATGGATGTGGAAAAAATGTATGAACTGATTGACAGACTGGAAAAAAACAGAACTCTGGAGGATGAAGAATTTTTACAGCTTCTCGAGGGGCTTCGGGCGCCGGACAGTGATGCGCCGCAGTACCTGTACCGGCGGGCGGAGGCGGTGCGCCAGGGGATTTACGGCAGGGATGTGTATATCCGGGGGCTCATTGAGTTTACGAACTACTGTAAAAATGACTGCTATTACTGCGGAATCCGCAGGAGCAACCGCAATTGTGAGAGGTTCCGGCTGACGCCGGAGGAGATCATGGAATGCTGTTCCACCGGTTATATGCTGGGTTTTCGGACCTTTGTGCTGCAGGGGGGCGAGGATCCGTATTTCACGGATGACAGAATCTGCGGGCTGGTAGCTGCCATCAAAGAAAAATACCCCGACTGCGCCGTGACGCTGTCCATCGGAGAAAAATCAGAGGAATCCTATCGAAGATATTATGATGCCGGCGCGGACCGCTACCTGCTCCGCCATGAAACGGCAGATCCGGAGCATTACCGGCAGCTTCACCCGGAGGAGCTTTCTGCACTGCACCGCCAGGACTGCCTTTTCACCCTGAAGGAGATCGGCTATCAGGTGGGCTGCGGCATGATGGTGGGTGCACCGGGACAGACGGACCGGCATCTTCTGGCTGATCTGCGCTTCATGGAGAAGCTTCAGCCTCACATGATCGGCATCGGGCCTTTTATCCCTCACCACGATACGCCGTTTGCAGCGGAGCCTGCAGGCACTCTGGAGGAGACCCTTCATCTGCTGGGAATTCTGCGGCTGATGTTCCCTTACTGCCTGCTGCCCGCCACCACAGCCCTGGGGACCATTCACCCGGAAGGCCGGGAACTGGGCATCTGTGCCGGTGCCAACGTCATCATGCCAAATCTCAGTCCTCAGAAAACCCGGGACAAATATCTGCTGTACGACGGAAAAATCTGCGTCGGTGACGAGGCTACTGCCTGCAGATCCTGCGTGGATCTCCGCATGAAAAGCGTGGGATATCAGGTGACGGTCAGCCGGGGGGACTGCGTGCGTGAATAATCTTTAGTCACCCGCTTTCAAAAGTGAAAAAATTTTCATTTTTTGAAAGCGGTGAACTATGTATATGAAACAGAAAAAAGTACTTCAAAGCTTAAACAAAGAACTCCATCCCAATGGTGCGCAAAGGGACGGAGTTCTTTATTTTTTATTGGCAAATGCTGCCCGGTACTCCCGCAGACTCTGACGGTTGGCGCCGCCGGAAAAATCCGGGTCACGCTCCTGGACGGGATCGTCCTCCCAGCCGCAGACCGGGCAGATTTCGTAGCTGCCTTTCCGGGAGAACCGGTGCTGCCCGCACACGGGGCAGGTGTGTCCGGCCCGGCTCTGAAACAGCGGCAGGGTGAGCTTCTCAACGGTCTGAAGCTCACCCCACAGCTGCTCTGCATTTTCCTGCAGAAGCTGCAGCTGTGCGGCGCTCTGCAGGGCTGCGGCTCTGGTGATCATCAGGTCCTGCAGCCTTTTTTCAAACCGGCTGCATTCCGCCGGGGCTGCAGTCTCCCCCTCTGCGTGCAGGGCAAGATATCCTGCAGCGATGTACATGGACAGTTCCTTCAGATATTTTTCGTTCTGCAGGGTCAGCTGGCGGCAGGCCGCTCTGTCCCGCAGAAGCTGTTCCTGGTGCTGTATCAGCAGGACCTCTGTTTCTTCCCGGTCCGGCATCGGGAGGTTTGTTTCCTCTGCAGGCGGTTTCTTTGTCCAGAGCCTGCCTACTCTCTGAAAAAAGCCGATCTTCTCCGGTTCGCGGTGCAGGGCCGGCCCCGGGCTGCTCCCCGGAACCTTCCGCAGGGCCGGCTCCAGAGCTTTCTGCGACTCGCGCAGGGCCGGCCCCGGTGCTTTCCCGGCGTCCCGTCCCTTTTTCGGTTCATTATTTGCCACTCCGGCCTGCTGCAGTGCCTCCATAAGCTCCTGCAGCAGGGCCGTGGTTTTTTCCGGCGCCCGGGCAGCGGCAAAGGCTGCGATCTGCCGGTTCACCTCTTCCAGATGCTTCTGTGCCCCTACGCCGTAGGCGGACACCCCTCTGGGATCCGCCAGGCGGATCGTCCCGGCGGCCTTCAGGATCTGCTGCTGCTCTTCCAGGGTAAAATCCTGCAGCACCGGTGCCCCGGACTGGTTTTGTTCCTTATTCATAATGCTCCATCCTCACTGCAGTATGCAGGTGTGCCCCGGCGCCTTCTGC
>JBJFFZ010000071.1:32357-43823 GCA_051892195.1 Anaerovoracaceae bacterium | reverse complement strand
CCCGGCGCCTTCTGCAGGGCCAATTCCGGTTTCGCCCCAGCGCCCCGGCTTTTCGGTGCAGGCCGCGGGGACCCGCCGGAAGCAGGGATTTTCATTCTCTGATTCTCAATATATGGGACGCCTTTTTTCATTCAAGATCAAAGTCGGAATCCAGCAGGCCGTCCCGCCGGAACATTTCTTCCATTACGTCAAGATCCACCTTTGTGTGGAAGTCCTCCGCCTCGTCCAGCCGCTCCTCCAGATTTTCAAAGGCTTCGCAGCAGACCTGCAGGGAGTCCTTCACCTGCTGCGAAAGTGCAGGGCTTAAGCTGCTGTCCCGGCATGTTTCTGCCAGCTTCAGGGTATGCGGGATATAGGCGGTGTCCAGCCGCCGGACAAAGGAAAGATTTTCCAGTTCTAAATTTTCCCGGATTCTGCTCTGAATCCGCTCCAGGGAACCTGCAATCTTCACCAGCTGTGTCTTGATCTCAGGATCCTCTGCATCGGCTGCTGCCATGCGGATAATATAGACAGGGTCTGCGCTTCTGGCCGCTTCCTCTGCCCGTTCCTGTTCGGCCCGGGCCCGGGCCGCCTCCTGCTCCTTTTTCTGACGCAGGTATTCCTCCACGGATTCCAGGGGAAGCCCCGTCTGGTAGTCAGTCATAACCAGAAGCTCCGCCTGCCGGTCGATGAGAGGCACAAGATCGCCCCGGGGACCCACCAGAAAATTTTTGCTGATCATTTCCTGCAGATCCCGACAGACCGTTTCCGTGTCCTTCCCCGTTTCTTCTGTCAGCAGCTGCAGGGGCGTGATACCCGTCCAGCTGATCAGGTTTTCGTACTGCTCCCATGTGCCCAGCTTTTTCTTCCGCACTCTCTGAAAGGCAACGGCTGCCGCCCCGCAGGCAGCTGCCACACACCCGGCTCCCGCCTTCAGGTACATCAGAGGCAGCGCCACTGCCCCTGCAACTCCGGTCAGGGCCAGCATCAGAAAGAACACAATGCCGGCCAGGTACTCCTCGCCGTTGCGCCTCTGGCGGATTTTGATTTCCTCAGCCTTTGTAAAACGCCGCTTCTGAAACATGCCCTGAAAGAGGCCTCCCAGAAATCCGCTGCGGCTCTGCTGCTTCAGCCCGCTGAGACTGTCCCCGATGCTCTGGATTCCCTGATTGATGGCATCGAAGCTGCCCTGAATCCCCTCGTTGACATCGTCAAAGATCTCATCAATGCCCGAACGGTTCGCCTTTCCCGCAAAAAAGCCGGAGCGGCGGTGTTTTTTCTTCGGTCCCTTCTGATCCGCAGGACCTCCCGTTCTTTCGTCCCAGTCCCCCAGCAGCAGCCTGCAGTCCGGACACAGGAGCTGCTGATCAGGAAAAAGCTTTCCGCATTTTTTACAGTATTTCATCCCTTCACCCCGCATATTCTGTATATTCTGCTTCCATTATACCGCTTTCTGCCCTGCCGAAAACCTCTTCCTGCAGAAATCCGGCATTTCCCTTATTCTGTATATTCTTCCATTTCTTTTAAATCATCCGAATCCGTCACCCGAAAGCCCCGCTCCAAAAGCTGTCGGGCAAATATGCCCTGACCCTCCTTCAGCGTTCCCGTAAAGGTGCCGTCATAAACCGTCTTCACTCCGCAGGAAGGACTTCTGGACTGCAGCACAGCCTCGTGGATCTGCTCTTCCTCCGCCAGAGCCAGCGCTATGGCTGCGCCCTTCCGGAATTCCGCGTCTCTGCTGATGCCGCTGCGGTCTGTTACCACGCCGTCCACGATCTCACACGGAATCCTGGGCACCGGCAGGCCCCCTAAAACCTCCGGGCACACGGGAATCACCTGGTGCCCCTCCACATAGCGCAGCACCGCTTCCGAGCGGTTGTTTCCTCCGTTGTATTTGCAGTTTTCTCCCAGCAGGCAGGCGCTGACCATAATCTTCATGGAATGTTCTCCTTTTCCCGTCCCGTTTTCACGTTCCGCTTTCATTTGAATTTTACAGTCAATGACCCCTTTTGTCCAGTATACCGTATACAAATCTCCCCGAAGACGGCCGCTCCGCAGGCCCGGGGGCGGGCAGAGCCCGCGTCAGCCGGGAAGTGGCTGCATTCGTGGATTTTTGGGGCGCGTTATGATAGAATCTACGTTATCTTAAGGAACATTACAGGAGACAGGGAAACGACGCGGCCGGCGGCCGCACCTGTGGCCTGAACCATATTACAGGAGGTACTATGACGGAATTACTGGCTCCGGCAGGCAGCATGGAAGCGCTGAAGGCGGCTGTTTCCAACGGCTGCGATGCGGTTTATCTCGGGATGCAGCGGTTTGGCGCCCGGGCGTATTCGTCCAACTTTGATGAGGATACGCTGCGGGAAGCGGTGCGGTACTGCCATCTTCGGGATGTGAAGGTCTATGTGACCATGAATACCATCGTTTTTGAGGACGAGCTTGCGGATATGAAGGAACAGCTGCAGCTCATCAATGCACTGGGGGTTGACGCGGTCATCGTTCAGGACATGGCGGTTGCTGAATATATTACAGATCACTTTGAGGATATGGAGGTCCACTGCTCCACCCAGATGGGGCTGGACGACCTGGACGGAGCCCTGCTGTGGAAGGAGCTGGGAGCAAAGCGGGTGGTGCTGGCCCGGGAGCTTCCTCTGGATGAAGTAAAGGAAATCCGCCGGCAGGCGAAAATTCCTGTGGAGGTCTTTGTCCACGGGGCCCTGTGTGTCTCCTATTCCGGAAACTGTCTCATGTCCGGGCTCATCGGATACCGCAGCGGAAACCGGGGACGGTGCGTAGGCTCCTGCCGGAAGCTCTACGAGGTGTTCAATCTCACAAAAGGGCAGTCTCTGGGCAGCAGCTACATACTCTCCACAAAGGATCTGAAGACCTATGAGCATGTGGACGAGCTGCGGGAGCTGGACTCTCTGAAAATCGAAGGCCGCATGAAGGAGCCGGCCTACGTTGCAAATGTTGTGGCAAAATACCGCAGGGCCCTGGACGGCACGGCACAGCCCGGCGACGGGGAGGGCCTGGACCGGACCTTTAACCGCACCTACACAAAGGGATACATGTTCGGCGAGGACAAAAAGAACATAACGAATATCTTCCGCCCCAACAACTACGGCTTTGCCGTGGGCCACATTTCCGGGGTGTTTAGGGGAAAGTACGAGATCACCCTGCACCGGCCCCTGAATCAGAACGACATCATCCGCATCGACCACAACAATGAAGATGTAAATCTTTCCGTTGTAAAACTATATGACCGGGGCGGCAATCTGATCAACGGCTCCGACAGTGTCTGCTATATCCGGATCAAGGAAAAGCTGTCGGTGGGAGACATTGTATATAAGACAAAGGATTATCAGTATTACAAGGAACTGGAAACTCATCTGGATCAGGAATTCCGCCGTTTTCCCCTGGACCTGCAGATCTACGCCTACCCGGAATCGCCCCTGACCATCGACGCCCGGGGACTGGGGGTTCAGTATTTCTACGAAGGAACAGAGCCCCTGCAGGAGGCGGAGAAAAAACCGACCTCAAAGGAACAGATTGTCCGGCAGTTCGGCCGGCTCAATGACACCATCTTTACGCTGAACCGCGTGGAATACGAGGAATGCGGCGCATTTCTTCCCGCCAGCCTTATGAACAGCGCCCGCCGGGACATCGTGCAGGGGCTGTGCGAAGCAAAGCTTGCGGCTGCCCGCAGCCGTACAAAAACGCCTGCCCCGAAAACTCCGGTTTCCTTTGCCCTTGAGGAGCCCTTCCTGACGGCTTCGGTCCTGAATCAGGAGCAGTATGACGCCTGCGTCAGAGCCGGAGTCCGGGTCATCTATTTTAAGAACATCATCCGGAGAAATGAAAATCATTTTACCCCGCAGGAAGGGGAGCTGCTCATCGGCGGCTACGGCGGAATTCACCATTACAGGGAAACAAATCCGTTTGTTACAGATTACTCACTGAATGTGGTCAATGCATCCAGCTGCAGGCAGCTGCACCGTCTGGGCGCAAAGCGCATTACCCTTTCCTACGAGCTGAACCGCAGACAGATCCGGGATCTTCTAGATGCCTACCTTGACGAAAACGGAGGCTATCCGAGCCTTGAAATGATCGTATACGGCAGAGCGCCTCTCATGTTCACAAAGTACTGTCCGCTGAAAAAGCTGGATCAGTGCGGTTCCTGCAGGACCTGCGCCTACGAGCTGCGGGATGAATACGGCACCTTTCCGGTCATTTCCCACGAGGACTGCACCACCACCATTCTCAACGGCAGGATTCTGAACCTGCTGGACGAGATTCCTTCCATGGAGGGGATTCAGGCCTTCCGGCTCAGCTTCACCACAGAGACGCCGCAGGAGGTGGAGCAGATAGTCCGCGCCGCAGCGGGAAAGCTTGCAGGCACCCTGAAGGAAAGCCTGTTTGACAGAGAACGTGACACCCGGGGTCACTTCAACAAGGAGATCATTTAGGCCCGGGGACCGGGCGGGACGCAGCGTTTCCGAAAGCAGCAGATGCACTCCGGAAACACCCGGCATCTCCCCGGAACCGGAACTCGCAAATTTACTTTTGAACATTCGTGTTATATAATAAGTTTGTTTTGTTACTTTTCATGCAGCAATGCTTCACAGTTGTTCCTAAAGGAGGGATTACAACTCATGGAAAATTTATTAGCATTTATCCAGGCAGTCTGCGGGAAGATCCAGATCGTATCCGATCTGTTCTGGGATTTTCCCACCAATTTTGACTGGTATGCCGGAATTCCCATTCTCGGCAACTTCTCGCTGGCCATCATTCTCCTGATCGGCTCCGGTATCTACTTCACCCTTCGCCTCCGATTCATTCAGGTTCGAAAGATGAAACACGGATTTCAGGTTCTGAAGGATACAAAGGCAAAGACCGGAATCTCGCCCCTGGCATCCTTCTTTCTGTCCACCGCCATGCGGGTAGGTCCGGGCAACATTCTGGGCGTAACCGGCGCAGTATCCGTGGGAGGACCCGGCGCACTGCTGTGGATGTGGATCTCCGCATTCTTCGGTATGGCAACCGCCTTTGTAGAGTCCACCCTCTCGCAGATCTTTAAGGAGAAGAAGGACGATGAATACATCGGCGGTCTTCCGTTCTACGGGAGAAAGCTTCTGAAGAACTCCGCCATTGCAGGGGTGGTTCTTTCCCTTATGTACATCGTATATGCCATTCTCTGCTTCCCTGCCCAGGGCTTCAACACCGTATCGGCCATGGGACAGATCGCGGGGATTATCACAGGCACAGAGCTCCCTACGACCCACGCAGTTTACTGGTTCGGCTTTGTTCTGGTAATCGCTGCGGTAGCTGCCGTCTCTTTCGGCGGAACAAAGAAAATCGCAAAGGTAACCGATGTTCTGGTTCCTATCATGGCTGCCGTCTATGTGCTTACGGTCATCGTCCTGATCCTCTGCAACGTAACGCGGATTCCATGGTTCTTCTATGCAGTGTTTACAGAAGCGTTTAAGCCGGAAGCAGTGTTCGGCGGCGCTTTCGGTATCGCTCTGATGCAGGGTGTAAAGCGGGGACTCATGTCCAACGAAGCCGGTCAGGGTACCATCACCATGCCTGCAGCCGCATCCGATGCGAAGCATCCGTGCGACCAGGGCTGCGTTCAGTCTCTGGGCGTATTTCTGGACACCATGGTCATTTCCACACTCACCGGTTTTGTTGTAATCATGGGCCGCGTATGGCTCACCGATTCTGCAGATGCCTGGTTTGAAATGGGCAAGCTTCCGAAATACCTGGCCTCCGTTTCCGAGCTGACGCCGGGCACGGCATTCAATACCACAGTCACGCTGCTGGTTGCCCTGTGCTTCGGGCTGTTTGCCTTTACCTGCCTGCTGGGATTCATGTCCTTCTCAGAAATCTGCGCCAACCGTATCAGCAGAAAGAAGGCATTTATCAATACCATCCGCGTCATCGATATTGCAGTGATCTGCTTCGGTATGCTCACCAGCATCGTTGGCATGGATCTGGCAGCCCTGTGGGATCTCTCCGATTTTGCAAACATCCTCATCGCATACTGCAACATTCCGCTGCTGTACATCGGTTTCCGCTATGTAAAGAAAGCACAGCTCCACTTCGAAAAGAACGACGGAACACCGTTTACATCGGAAATCGCAGGTATTACCGTTCCTGTATGGGATGCAAAGGCAGAAAAAGAGAACGAATAAACAGAATCTGCTGAAATGAGTGCCCGCGCCAGGCGCGGGATCTGACTACAAGGCAAAAGCTGCCGCACTCGCATGCGGCAGCTTTTTATTTCTGCATTCCCTGTTTTTTTATTTCGTTGATCAATTCAATGACATGAGGCTTGCCATCGATTTCTATGTAGGACACATATACCATATAGAACTGGTCTCCTATGCGTTCCACCTTCTGTTCTGTCTTTCCGTTTTTCATGACTTCTAATGCAATGCAGTCCCTGCAGGGTTCATTCCGCCCCCACAGCTCATAGCAGCAGACGGGCTCTTCATCAAGAATTCCGTTCTTGTCCGCTGTTCGGCAGGTCTGGCTTTCCACATCGGTGACCCGCACGGTGGAAAAGAGCATCCGGTAGATCTTAAGATACCGCTTCATCTCCGAATAGCTGATGCGAAGCCCTTCTTTTAAATCACCGGCTCCCCGGTCGGCCTTTTTCCACAGAGAATCCTCCTCAAGGAGTATTTCAAACTGTTCCATGGTCACCGGAGGTGAAAAGTAATATCCCTGAATCATGTCGCAGGAGATCAGTGAAAGAAACTTCAGCTGTTCCGGATTTTCCACACCTTCCGCCGTTGCCAGCATACCCAGATCCTGGGCTACCTCCACGCAGCTTTTAAGGAGAATGTTCCCCTTCTCTGTTCCGATACTGTCGATAAGCATCTTGTCCAGCTTTACGATATCAAACGGAAGCATAGCCAGAGACGACAGTGAAGAATATCCGGTTCCAAAGTCATCCATGTGCAGACTGAAGCCCTCCTGGACAAAGGAATTGCAGATCTCAAGAATCTGAAGCTCCGTAGTAGCAGCAGACTCCGTAATCTCCAGAGGAACCATGCACAGCGGAACACCTTTTTCCTCGGCAATGCTGCGGTAATAGGCCGCAATGCCTTCCCTGAACAGACTGTTTCTGGAAATATTTACAGAAACAGACACCTGCCTTGCACCCTTTTCCATCTGCTCATTCTGATAGTCACAGACCTTCCGGAAAACATATTCGTCCAGCTGCCAGATCAGACCTTCACGCTCAAGCAGAGGAATAAATTCGCCCGGAGAGATAAATTTTCCATCTCCGTCGATCCATCGTACCAGAGCCTCTGCTGCAACAATCTTGCCGGTGGTGGTTTCTACCTTAGGCTGAAGCCACACTACAAAATCACCGTTTTCCAGAGCCTGATCAAATACCATAAGCATCCACTGCTCATGCACGCGCTTTGCCTCCAGAGCCTCATCATAATACGCGATCCCTGCAGTGCCCTTGACTACGGCAGAATCCGCAGCCTGCTCCACTCTGCTGCATAACACATACACAGGCAGAACCTTATCGATGTTCTGATAAATACCCACCCGGAACCGGAGATTGGATACGGGACCTTCTTCCGTGAGCTTATGGCAGAACTTCTGAACGCACGCTTCGTCCATGCGATACTGTGATTTCAGGAGAAAATAGAAGCCGTCCGCCTGTCGGGCGATCATACTGCCTATATCCAGACGGCGCAGCTCTCCTGCAATAAACTGAAGCACCTCATCCCCGCATTTTTCTCCGTAGATACCGTTGATCCCGGAAAAATCCGAGATATCCAGCATCATAAGATCAAAGCTGCCTTCATTCTGACTGAGGTACTGCGCTCCATGATGATAGAAGGCTGAAAGATTATATAAACCTGTAAGGCTGTCATACTCCACAAGAGAACGGGTTGACTGAGACCCGCTGCAAAGAGCTGCTTCTCTGAGCTCCGGAAGAATATAATCGCCAAATTTTAAATTTTCCTTCGCCCAGTCAGTTTTCCCCAGACAAGGCTCCTCATAGTGGCAGCAGGCACCATGTTTCCGATTTCCCATGGCCGGATCGGTCTGAAGCAGATCATCGAACATTCGTTTCGAACATTTCAGAAGACTCCGAAGGTACTTTTCCTCCTGATGCCCTTCGGCTGCATCATAGGAAAAGACATAAAAAACCGGCCCCTGATCAGTATTCACCTTATGTTTTTCATAATTTCGAATCCTGAAAATGCTTCCATCCTTTCGAAGCACTCTGTATTCTGCAGAATCAGCAGCCGAATGTTCTTCAGAAATCTGCGCCTCAATGGAATTTCTCACCATTTCGAAATCTTCCGGATGAACCAGTCCCTGTAAGGTATTTCCCGTCAGTACATTGAATTCTTCCCGGGATTCACATCCGCACATCCTGATAAGAGTGGAATTTACGAAAATAAACCTTCCGGATTCTTCCCCGCTATAGGAAAAAAACATCCCTGGAATCATTTTCTCCAATCTCTCCTCTGCTGAAACAGGCAGTGCCTCTTCCTGCTCCCGAAAAGCGGTTACACCCTCACCGTTTCTGTTAACTCTCCCCATTTTTCATCAACCTTCTACACAATCCTTAATATTTCATGTTATTCCTTAACAACATACTCAACCGTTGAGATTTTGTACATTATAAGGAAACTTCTTTAATCCTTAATATTCCGTATAATTCTTAATTATCTCAACTATATCATATTATATAATATTTAATCAAATCACTTCGCTTATTTTCGTTTATTTTATCGTACAAATGGGATGATGTAAACAGGATACGCAACAAATATGCAACAAACAGAACAATTTCCACAAAAAAAGGACTTCCTCCCGGAAATCCTTCAGTTTCTCTACTGCTTCCTCATATCTGGACCGGTACACTCCTACCGGTTGCGGTTTTTTACCGCCCGGTCCATGGCCCTGGCCGCATCGCGCTTGGCAATAGAATCTCTCTTATCGTACAGTTTTTTACCCCGGGCGATACCCAGCTCAAGCTTTGCAATGCCCTTTGCATTGAGATACAGGCTCAGAGGAATCAGTGTCAACCCCTGCTGCGCCAGTACAGAATCGATCTTTCGGATCTCTCTGCGATTCAGAAGAAGCTTCCGCGGGCGCATGGGATCAACGTTGAAAATGTTGCCTTTTTCGTAGGGACTGATATTCATGCCGTATACAAATACCTCCCCGTGATCCACCTGGGCAAAGCTTTCTCTCAGGCTGACGCGTCCCTGCCGTATGGATTTTATTTCGGTGCCGGTCAGTACCATACCGGCTTCAAATTTTTCTTCTATAAAATAATCATGATACGCCTTTTTGTTTGACGCAATCACTTTTCCTGCCATCTCCTTCACCTCCGCAGAATCACTCTGCTGAATCCGTCCCGTACAGTCCTCCGATCTTATTGAACGGGTACAGCCGCAGCACAGCCTTTCCTACCAGCAGGTCTTCATCCACAAACCCTACGGAAGGATCCCGGCTGTCTATGCTGACAACACGATTATCCCCCAGAAGGAACAGCTTTCCTTCCGGAACTACCGTTTCATCGATGCCGCCGTTCGTATAGCCATCCTTGGTGTACGGTTCCTCCAGCTGTTCTCCGTTTCTGTAAACGTATCCGTTTCTTACAGCGATGGTGTCGCCTCCCGTGGCAATCACGCGCTTGATCAGAAGCTTTTTCTTTCCGTTTTCAGTCAGCAGATCGCTGCGGAACACAACAATATCCCCGTACTCAGGCGTTTTTGTCTTGTATGCCATCTTCCACATAATAAGATAATCGTTGCTGTGCAGCGTATCATCCATGGAATGCTCTTTTACGATGGTCGGTGTAATGAACTGCGAGAGGATTACTGCGATTATAATAGCGATCACAATATCTCTCACCCAGGACAGAGCTTCTGATATTTTGGAATTCTTTTTATTCTCCGCAGAACCGCTCATCTGCACAGCTGCAGCATCGGAAGCTGCTGCTTCGTTATCTGCTCTGTCCATATACCGGGCGGATGTCTCAGCTTCGGCCTGCTCTCTGTTCTGTTCCTCCCCTTCGGAAAGAATCTTTTTTTCTGTTGTTTCGTTTTCCATCCTTCTATCTTCCTTCCCAGCTGTCCTTCAGCCATTCCATATCACCAAAAAGCTCTCTGCAGATGCGTTCTGCTGCCCCGGGAAGATCTGCGACAAAGCATCTTCCTGAGAGATACTCCAACGGAGCCTGACATCCGTGAAAACACAGGCGATATGCATGCAGCAGCTGTGCCTTCAGTCCAAATTGCTTTTCAGCTGTTTTATTGTACTGCTGATCGCCGTATTTTCCATCTCCCAGAACAGGATATCCTGCAGCCGCCATATGAGCACGGATCTGATGGGTCCTTCCTGTAATCAGCTCCACCTCAGCCAGAGTATATCCGTCTTTCACAGCCAGCGGCCTTGCAATGGTCTCAATGGCCTTGCCGGATTCGGCTTCCTCTGAAACAGATACGGTATTCCGCTCCTCGTCTTTGGTCAGCATACCCCTCAGGTGCAATTCTCCGGGCATTTCTCCTGCAAGAACCGTAATATAATATTTGCTGACCATATCCCCGGAGCGGATCATTGCATTCAGGGCACGAAGCGCCGGTGCATTTTTTCCGAAAAGCACCAGTCCTGTTGTATTTCTGTCCAGACGGTTTACTGCCGCCGGCGTAAAGCTGCGCTCAATCCTTGGAATATAATCCCCTTTTTCAATGAGATAATCCACCACCTGATTTACCAGAGTGTTTTTCTTTTCTTTTCCGTCCCCATGAGTCAGCAGCCCGTAAGGCTTTACGGCCGCAAGAATATTTTCATCCTCATAGACAATCCGGAAGCTTCTGCGGGGCGCGCTTTTTTTACGGGTGCCCCCGGCACCCCCATCAGCCCCCTCCGGGGATCTTCCCGTATAACGTTCCAGATCTTCAGCCGAAAAATACAGCGCAATCTCGTCTCCTTCCTTAAGAATGGATTCCCTCGTCATGCGCTTTCCGTTTACCTTTACATCTTTCCTTATAAACTTGTAAATGCTGCTGAGAGAAGCATTTTTCAGATATTTGCGCAGGAAGCGATCCAGCCGCTGTTCTGCGTCATTTCTGCGGACAATCAGCTTTTCCATTTGAATTTACTCCAATCCAGTTAATTATACAGGATGCCTCCTGAAAATAAAAGAGCGTGTTGCCGCCGGTGTGCATTTTTCACAGCATCTTCATTGTTTCCCTGTATCATTTATGTTAATATGGGGCGAGGGGGTTGAAATATGAATAAGATACGCGATCTCATATACAACATTAGTGATATTCTTGTAACTCTGGTGATTATAACAGCAGCACTTGTTCTGATCGGATGGCGTGTTTCGGCAATTATGGACTACGGAAATTCCGGAAGCTCCTTATCAAGTGATCTTCAGGATGTCATCGCTTCTCAGATTTCTTCTCTGACAGGCAGCGACAGTGAAGA
>JBJFFZ010000071.1:0-32257 GCA_051892195.1 Anaerovoracaceae bacterium | reverse complement strand
TCTGCGGAAAGTATTGCAGCATCCCTTGAGTCCGCCGGGCTGATTCCGGATCAGAAAACCTTCCTCGATGCGGTTTATGCCGCAGATGTAGACACAAAACTGAAGGCAGGAACATTCTCTATCCCGGAAGGTGCTTCTTCCGAACAGATCATTGAAATTCTCACAAAATAAACCTGCACAGCCGTGTTATCAGCATACAGACCTGTATCATCCGGCCTTCGCATTCCCTGCGAAGGCCGGATTTTCTGTTTTCTGCAGGACTTGTTCTTTTAAACGGTTTCGCCGTTTAATTCTGCCCGTACCTGCATCAGTGTATACCCCAGAAGATTCTGTCCCTGCCACAGGGACGGGTCCAGCCGGCGTTCATCCTGCAGATCCATGCCGATTCCCCAGATCCTGTCAGAGGGCTCGCATTCCGCCAGCCACGCATCTCCCGTGCTCAGGAGATGTTCTTTCAGAGTTTCATTCTGCTGGAATTTTGCTTTGACACCCCGGTACACCACCAGCTGCCGGTATCCGTTCCACAGATGATCGTTATAATTTTTTACCTTTCTTCCCAGCGCCTTGATCTCTGCTGCATCTGTAAGCTTCATAACCGCTTCGGACGCCTCCGGATCTTCGAACAGCTGTGCCTTGCAGTACATCATATACTGCTCCACAGACGCAAAGACCCTGCGGTCCAGTTCAAAGGCTGCTTCAAACCAGTTGCTGAACACAATATGCTCTTTATCAGCATTGTCAAAGCATACAACATTCTGTTTCATTTCAGTTCTCCTTATATTTCCGATGATACTGTCTTCTGTTTTTCATCCGCCGCAATAAAATATTTCCGGTTTTTCTTACCGCCGGCAGGCAATATTTTAAATGATTGATCTAAAGAACCACGGATACATGACTGGCCCCGGTTCTGTCTTTTTTTACGATGATCTGACGGTCAATCCGTTCCTTCAGTTCTGCAACATGGGAAATGATTCCTACCAGACGATCTCCCTCAGCCAGCCCCGCCATGGCATTCATGGCCTGTTTTAAGGATTCTTCATCCAGAGATCCGAAGCCCTCGTCTACAAACATGGTGTCCAGGCGGACACCTCCTGCAGATGACTGAATCTCGTCCGACATACCCAGTGCCAGAGACAGGGAGGCCTTAAAGGATTCTCCTCCCGACAGGGTCCGGACACTTCGCTCGGTTCCGTTGTAGTGGTCCACCACGTCGAGCTCCAGCCCGGTCTGACTCTGTCTTCCTGCAGATTCTTTCCGGCGTTTCAGCTCATACTGCCCGTCGGACATCACCATGAGCCGTGTGTTGGCCCTCTGAATCATCCGGTCGAAGTAATGCATCTGAATAAAGGTTTCCAGCATGATCTTTTCTTTTCCAGGGACATTTCCGCCGGCCGTATTGGCCAGTGCATCGATCCAGACCTTTCTCTTTTCGATTTCCGCGGCCTGGGTCCGGCGTTCCTCGATTCCTTCCTGTGCCCGCCGGTTGGCTGCAAGGCCGGAAGTCAGCTGCTCCATCTGACTTCTTACGGATGCTCTGACCTGTCCCAGTTCCGTTCTCCGATCCTGCTCCTTTGCAGCGTCGATCTCCGTCCCCCGGGCCAGGTTCTTTTCGGTTTCCGTAATGGCTCCCCGCAGCCCGGTCATTGTGCGCACGAGCTCCTGCAGCCGTTCTTCTTCTTTTTTCAGTTTTCTGTCAAAGAAGGTTTTTTCCTCCTCCAGCCTGCGAAGCTCCTCTCTGGCTTCTTCCATGGTAACATTGCCCAGCTTCTGATTCAGCTCCAGAATCCTTGCTTCCACACCGGCAAGTCGGGACTGCAGGGCTGCCCCATGGGCTTTCAGCTCTGAAAGCTCTGTATCTGCTGCTTCGCAGCTTTTTTCCAGGGCAGGAATCTGCCCGTCCAGCATCCCCTTTCGCTGGATCCGCCGGGTTTCCTTACGAATACCTTCTTCCAGTTCTTCCAGTCTTTTCTGAATTTTTTTCTCCTGGATTTCCAGGGTTGCCGGCAGATCCTGCAGATCCCCGCAGGACAGCTGCCCGGCGGCAGCTTCTGCCAGCTTTTTTGTCTTCTCTGTTTCTGCCGCAAGAGCCTCTGCAGCCTGCCTGCTGGCTTCTGCTTCCCGTTTTTCGGCCAGGGCTGCTTTTTCCCGGAGCTTTTCCAGTTCCTGCCTGGAAGGAGCTTCTGCAGACTTTACTGCAGGATGCGGATGCTCCACTGAGCCGCAGACAGGGCAGGCCCGTCCTGCCTCCAGTGTTTCTGCAAGAATTCCGGCCTGCTCGTCCAGGTATCCCCGATATTTTGTGTTGTATGTATCTCTCAGCTTCTGCGCTTCCTCCGCCCTTTTCAGGTAGGCGCTCTGCAGCGAAGCGATTTCTTTTTTCAGACTCTGCAGCTCCTGCAGTTCCTTTTTCATGTTCTGAAGGAGCTTATTCTGCATCTGCAGCCCTGCAGCTTCTGCTTCCAGAGCGGTCTTTTCCGCCCCTGCCTGCTCCAGCGTGCCCCTTTCTTCCTTCAGCTTCTGCAGCTCCTGCTTCTGCTGTTCAAGAAGCCTGCTTTTTTCTTCCAGAGCTGCAGTGTTTGCTGCCAGATCGGCTGTAATCTTTTTCCTTTCGGTGATCTTTTCCTCCCGATCCTCGTATTCCGGAAGAAGGACTTTTTTTTCGGCAGCTCTGCGGCCCAGCGCTTCCGCTTCAGGCTTCCGGCTGTACAGCTGCTCCAGGAGCTGCTGCTGTGCCGTATACTCCGGCTCTGCAGCTTTCAGTTGTTCTTCATATGCAGCCTTTGACTTCTGCAGACGCTCCCGGTTTTCCGCTTCCGCAAGCCTTCCTGCGATTGCCTCCAGCTCCCTGTCACACTCTGAAGCCTGTTCCTTCAATCTGCTGAGCTGCTCCTCATCCTGCCGGATCAGCTGCTGCAGCAGCCCGGCCACATCCTCCGTCATCAGTTCCTCCTGCCGGGCCTTCTGCACCATAAGGAAAAGAACATCATCCTCCCGGCACACAATGCCGCTGATATACTGCCGTATGCCGGCCCGTACCTCCTCCAGCCGGTTTTTCAGTCCCGCAGCCTCTTTTTTCAGACGCTCCTGCACCTCCGCGTAATTGCCGGTATGAAACAGCTTCTGAAAAATCTTTTTCCGTTCCTCTGTGGAAGCCAGCAGCAGCTTGAGAAAATCGCCCTGCGCAATCATGGCAATCTGTGTAAACTGATTGCGGTCGATTCCCAGGAGTTCGGTCACTGCACTGTTTACATCCCGGGTCTTTGTAACGATCCTTCCATCCGGATAATGCAGCTCTGCCCCTGCCGCCTTCGACGTAAAGCCCTCTCCCCGCACCTTGCGTCTCTTGTATTCCGGGTTTCGCTTTATATAATACTGTTTTCCGCCGTATGCAAAGGTGAGCTCCACCTCCGTAGGCGTCTCCGGAGCTGCATATTTTGAACGGAACATGCCGGGATCCCGGCTGTCGCCGCTGGCTTCTCCGAACAGCGCAAAGGTAATGGCATCAAAAATCGTGGTCTTTCCTGCTCCCGTATCTCCGGTAATAAGATAAATCCCCCTGCTGCCAAGCTGCTCCATATCCAGCTCGGTCCGTCCGGCATACGGCCCGAATGCTGACATTACAAGCTTTAATGGTCTCATTTGTGTTCCTCCCATATCTCTTCCATCAGATGCACCATGTACTCCGTCTGCTCTGCAGACATGGAAGTTCCGTTCTGCAGCTGGTACAGTTCAGCAAACAGCTCTAACGGGGAACGGGATTCCACATCGGAAGCGCCGCAGATCTCTGCGCTGTGCCGTGTCCGCACATTGTCATAATCCAGCTTCATGAGACCGTGATAGATGGTCCGAAGCTTTGCTGCGGCATCCGGAATGTCTTCTTCATCAGTTAAGGTAATATGGACATAATCCTCCTGCCAGGCTGTTTTTTCATAAAAGGAACGGAGGGTCACCTCCTCATAGGACCCCCGCAGCTCCACCATATCCCGCAGAGGAATCAGAGGAGCCTCGGTCACCTTCAGGCTGCCCTTTTCTAAAAGTTCTACAATGGTAGCGGATTTCCGGTGGGATGCTTCGGAAAAAGAATATTTCAGAGGGGTTCCGCAATACCGGATCCGCGGTGAGCCGATGTTCTGGGGACCGTGGATATGCCCCAGGGCCACATAGTCAAAGCCGTCAAAGACGGACGCATCCACATTGTCGGACCCCCCTACGGAAATATCCTCGGACTCCGACCGCAGCGCTCCTGTGACAAACTGGTGGGTCACCAGAATATTTCTCCCGGCAGTGTCGATGTGCATGGCTTCTACAGCAGTCCGCACAGCATCCGTATACCCTGAAATCTCCTGCTCCGGAAAATACCGGCGCACCTCCGCCGGCTTCAGAAACGGAAGAAGATAGATCCGGACAACCCCGTACTCGTCTTCAAGCTCCAGCGGCTCCACGTTTCCCTGATATACGGGAGAAAGATGGATTCCGCTGTGCTTCATCAGCCTTCCGCCAAAAGCCAGACGCTCGGCGGAATCATGGTTTCCGCTGATCAGAAAAACGGGAACCGATCTTCTGGACAGTCTCACAAGAAAATCATCCAGAAGCTCCACTGCCTCCGCTGACGGAACCGGCTTATCATAGATGTCCCCTGCAAGAAGCAGCCCATCCGGTTTCTGTTCATCCACCAGATTGAGGATCTTTTTCAGAATATATCTCTGATCCTCGATCATGGAAAATTCTCTGATCCTCTTTCCCAGATGCAGATCAGACAGATGAATGAATTTCATACAGACCTCCATAATTAATATTCAAATAGTATATATAAGGCGTACGCGAACGCCTGTTCGTTTCTGTTTTTTCATGTTACCACACCGGCCCTGCTGCGTCAACAGGTTCTCCGCGTTTTTTTCGGGGCAGGTCCCGGCCTGACAGGAAAGGCTGTCTCCTTTGCCCCCGGGCCGGCTTTTTGCCTGCAACGGAAAAAACCCGTTCAAATGATACACCACCATTGAACGGGTCTTAGTAAATTTCCAGAAGTTTCACTAAATAACCTCACTTTTGTTAAAATTTTTTCAATCTTTTCCAGATAAATAGCTTCCCTTCCGTATCCTTGTTCCTCCATATCACAAAAGAAATCAAAGAAGCAGCTTTTTAGTTTTTAATTTTTCTTAAACATCAGAGAACCCTTTTTTTGCAGATTTCCGCATTTTCCCGCCGGATTGGCTACTTCCTGCGGGTGCGGCCCTGCCCTCCGGGGCCATCCCCTTTGTTGTTTTCATTTTACTTCCAGATTTTCTTCTTGTCAACCACGTTTGTTAAAAAAATGCTAATTTTATTTGCGTACATATCGTATGTCAACAAAATGTATGTCTGCATATAGTATTTACTGCCGATGCGGCACTTTTCCAAAAACGCCCCCCGGAGCGCTTCACCGGCCTGGCCGGTGCCCTCTGCACCCCGGGAGATTCTCTTTTATTCGCTATAATTCATATCCATCCGAAGTCTTTTTTACAGCGCTTTCAAAAAATACCTTCATGGCCTTCACGAGAAATCCGGTGTCCTTTGCCCCTGCAGTCTCGTACGGCGAATGCATGGCCAGCTGGGGCAGCCCGATGTCCACAGTATTGATGGATACATGCGCATTGGAAATATTTCCCAGTGTCGACCCGCCGGCAATGTCCGAGCGGTTGCAGTAGGTCTGGCAGGGAACCCCGGCCCGTTCACAGATCAGCCGGAAGATGGCTTCGGAGATGCCGTCTGTGGTGTATTTCTGATTTGCATTGTATTTGATCACGATGCCTCCGTTAAGATACGGGCGATTGGTCGGGTCTGCGCTCTCCGGATGATTCGGGTGCACGGCGTGAGCATTGTCCGCCGACACCATAAAGCTGTTTCCCATGCTCTGCAGATGCTTCTGCGGCGAATGCCCCAGCCCCTGGCTGATGCGGCTCAGCACGTCCTGAAGAAATGTGGAATCCGCCCCCTGCTTTGTGAGGCTTCCTGCCTCTTCATTGTCAAAAATGCAGCACACCGCCGCCCGGTCCGGCGCAGGCTCTGCCTGCACAAAGCCCTTCATCAGCGCCCAGGCGCACTGCAGATCGTCCAGAGAACGGCTGGAAATAAATTCGTGGTCCGCCCCCCAGATGGTTCCCTTCATGCGGTTGTAAAGAAAGAGATCCGTCCCCATAATATCTTCTTCCTCCACTCCGGCTGCCTCTGCAGCCAGAGCCAGAAGTCTGCCCTTTGCCCCGATTCCTCCCATCAGCGGCAGAAGATCCACCTGAGGGTTATAGGTCATGCCTTCGTTTGCCTGACGGTTCATGTGGATGGCAAGGTTGGGAATCAGCAGCAGATCCCGGTCGATGTTCACAAGCTTTGTCCGCAGGCGTGCCCCATCCCGGACAATCAGCCGTCCCGCCACCGACAGAGGGCGGTCCAGCCACGGCGCGTAAAGCATTCCTCCATATTTTTCCACATTCAGCTTCGTATAATGCTCTTCTACAGCAATCTCACTGTTGGGCTTCACCTTAAACGCGGGAAAATCGCTGTGGGCGGCTCCGATCTGAAATCCCCCGGCCCTGCCGGACTCCGGAATGCGAAAAGCGATCAGGGACGAACCGTTCCGATCCACATAATAGGTCTTTCCCGGCTCCAGCTTCCACTCCTCCGTTTCCTCCAGAGCCACAGCCTCCTGCAGCATTTCCTTCAAATTTTCTATCACATGGTAACATTCCGGACTGCGGTCAATAAACTCCAGCAGCTCCCGGGATTCGTTTCTTTCCATCATCTTTCCACCTCTTATGAATTTCATTAAATCGATGCATATAACCGTTATCATCTTACCACAGATTGTATACAGACCGCGGATACTTTTTGAAAAACATCCCCCGGATTCCCTCTTTATCCTCCCCTGGAAAAAATAAATCACTCCGGTTTTAAAAAGAACACTTGTTCTTTTTGTGGGCCCGTGGTATAGTGATTTCACAAAATGAACCGGACGGTCAGCCGACGCGCGCTCTGCGCGCAGACAGGGCCTGACGGCCATTGAAATATACAGAAGGAGGTTCCTTTCTATGACGTCCCATCCATCGGAAACAGAAAAAGAACGCACCTATATCGCCATCGACCTGAAATCATTTTATGCGTCCGCCGAGTGTGTTTCCCGGGGGCTGGATCCCCTGCAGACATACCTTGTTGTGGCGGACGCCTCCCGCACAGAAAAAACCATCTGCCTTGCAGTCTCTCCTGCGCTGAAGGCTCTGGGGATTCCCGGCAGAGCCAGGCTTTTTGAAGTGATCCGGCAGGTCAGGGAGATCAACGCAATGCGCCTGCTCCGGGCGCCGGGCGGCTGCTTTTCCGGAGCCTCCTGCGATGCCCGGGCCCTGGCTGCAGATCCCGGGCTTAAGCTGCAGTTCCTTGCCGCCCCGCCGCAGATGGCAAAGTATATGGACATCAGTGCGGAGATCTACCGGATCTATCTGCGCTATGTGGCTCCGGAAGATATTCATGTTTATTCCATCGATGAGGTCTTTATCGATGCTACCGACTATCTTTCCCTGTATCATATGACCCCCCGGGAGCTGACCGTGCATATGATCACCGCTGTTCTGCAGGCCACCGGCATCCCGGCTGCGGCAGGCATCGGCACCAATCTGTATCTCGCAAAGGTGGCCATGGACATCGAAGCAAAGCGCATGCCTCCGGACAAAAACGGCGTCCGCATCGCCCGGCTGGACGAGGACTCCTATCGACGGCGGCTCTGGGAGCACCGCCCGCTGCAGGATTTCTGGAAGATCGGCCGGGGCTACGCCCGCCGCCTGGAGTCGGTGGGGCTGTACACCATGGGCGATATTGCCGCCTGTTCCCTGGGAAAGCCGGGAGATTTTTACTGCGAGGAGCTTCTTTTCCGCATGTTCGGCGTCAATGCAGAGCTTCTCATGGATCACGCCTGGGGATATGAACCCTGCCGGATGTCCCACATCCGGTCCTATGTTCCGGAAAACCGCAGCATCTCCTCCGGTCAGGTGCTGCAGCATCCTTATACAAAAGAACAGGCCGCACTGATTGTGCGGGAGATGGCGGATCTTCTTTCCATGGATCTGGCAGATAAAAAACTTCTGACGGACCGCATCGTCCTTTCGGTAGGATACGATACAGAAAACCTCCGGAATCCGCAGCTGCAGAAGCGGTACATCCATAAGACCGTCACCGATGCCTTCAACAGAAAAATCCCGGAGCACGCCCACGGCTCTTCGGATCTGGGGCGGTTCACCGCATCCTCCCGCCAGATCACCGGAGCCTTTGTCTCCCTGTTTGAGGAAATCGCACAGCCGGAGCTGCTGGTCCGCAGAATCACCCTGGCTGCAGACCGCATCACCCCGGAAGCAGAGCTTCCGGAGGCTGCACGGACAGAGCAGCTCTCCCTGTTCGATCAGGAGGAGGGGCATTTGGGCGAAGCACCGGAGGCAGACAGTCCGGAAAAAGAAAAAGCCGTGCAGCACACCATCCTTCAGATCCGCAGAAAAATGGGAAACAACGCCATTCTCCGGGGTATGAACCTGAAAGAATACGCCACCGCAAGAGCGCGGAACCGGCAGATTGGAGGTCACAGAGCATGAACCGCAAATCACACAGCGCAAACAGCAGATATGAAGAGATTCTCGATTATCCTTACCGGGGACCGCTGCGCCATCCCCGGATGCCTCTGGAAAAACGGGGAGCCCAGTTCGCCCCCTTTGCCGCCCTGACAGGATATGATGCCGTCATACGGGAAACAGCGCTTCATACTGCAGAAGATATGGAGCCCGCAGTCTCCGCCCCGCTGCCGGAAGAATGCTGATCCCCGTAGAAATGCTCTGCAGCATCAGCAGAGAAGGGCGCATGCTTCCTGCAAAATTCCGTTTTCAGACAGAAGACGAGGGCGAAATCCTGATCCGCGTCCGCCGTGTGGCAGAATACAAGGATCTGGGGGCAGAAGTGATTGCCGTCTGCGAAGCCCCCTACCGCAATACCATCCGGCAGTTTGTCCTCAATTACAACGTCCGGACCCACCGCTGGAAGTTAACCGGTCTCAGATAACATCTTTAATTGTAAATACTGACAGAAAGTGGTACACTATTTTTTTGGCAAAACACCAAACGGAAAAACTGCTGCCGCCCTGCCGCCTTTCCGGCATTTTCAGGCGGAACAGCATGATGCATAAACAAGGAGGATGTATCTGACATGACAGATAATAAACTGCGAAACGTGGCCATCATCGCTCATGTTGACCACGGAAAGACAACACTGGTGGATGAAATGCTCAAGCAGAGCGGCGTCTACCGTGACAATCAGACCATTGTAGAGCGGGTCATGGACTCCAACGATCTGGAGCGGGAGCGGGGAATCACAATCCTGGCCAAAAATACAGCCGTAACCTATGGAGACGTAAAAATCAATATTGTAGATACACCGGGACATGCGGACTTTGGAGGAGAAGTAGAACGGATCCTCAAGATGGTCAACGGCGTAATCCTTCTGGTGGACGCTGCAGAAGGCCCTATGCCCCAGACCCGGTTTGTTCTTTCCAAGGCGCTGGACCTGGGCCACAAGGTCATCATACTCATCAATAAAATCGACCGCCCGGACCGTCGGATTGACGAAGTCGTAGATGAGGTACTGGAGCTTCTGATGGATCTCAATGCCACAGAGGAGCAGCTGGATTCTCCGATCCTCTACTGCTCCGCACGGCAGGGCATCTGCTCCGCATCTCAGGAGGAAGCAGGCACAGACCTGCGTCCCCTGTTCGAAGCGATTCTCAATCACATTCCGGCCCCGGAAGCAGACTGCAATCAGCCGTTCCAGATGCTGGTATCGTCTATTGACTATAACGAATATGTGGGACGTATCGCCATCGGGCGCATCGAGCGGGGCGTGCTTTCCCAGAACAGCGAAATCGTTGTGGCCAACTACCACAGCAATACGGTATCAAAAAAAGCACGGGCCGCAAATATCTTTGAGTTTGACGGTCTGAACCGCGTTCCCGTAACAGAAGCGAAAGCCGGAAATATCATCGCCCTGTCCGGCATCGGTGATATCACCATCGGCGACACAGTCTGCGCTCCGGAAGCTCCGGAGCCTCTGCCTTTCGTGCAGATCTCCGCTCCCACAGTGGAAATGACCTTCTGCGTCAACGATTCTCCTTTTGCAGGAAAAGAAGGAAAATACGTCACATCCAGAAACCTCAGGGATCGTCTGCAGAAAGAACTGCAGAAGGATGTATCCCTGCGGGTGACAGAGACCGATACCACCGATGCATTCAACGTAGCCGGACGTGGGGAAATGCACCTGTCCATCCTGATGGAAAACATGCGAAGAGAGGGCTACGAATTTGCAGTGTCGCCGCCGAGAGTCCTGACAAAGGAAATCGACGGAGTTCTCTGTGAGCCCATCGAACGGATGATCGTGGATGTTCCGGAGGATGCCGTAGGCTCCGTCATTGAAAAGATGGGCTCCCGAAAAGCAGAAATGGTACAGATGACCCCGGTGGGCAACCGTATGAAAATCGAATTTCTCGTACCGTCCAGAGGTCTCTTCGGCTACCGCAACGAATTTCTCACAGACACAAGAGGCGAAGGGATCATGAATACCGTCTTTGACAGCTATGCTCCTTTCAAGGGTGACCTCCAGCACCGGAACACCGGAAGCCTTGTTGCCTGGGAGGCCGGCGAATGCGCTGCCTACGGTCTCTTCAACGCCCAGGACCGGGGAATCCTTTTTGTAGAACCGGGGGACAAGGTCTATGAAGGCATGATCGTCGGCGTTGCCCCAAAGGCGGGAGATATCGATGTGAACGTCTGCAAAAAGAAGAATCTCACCAACATGCGTGCCGCAGGAAGTGAAGAAGCTCTGCGCCTGGTACCGGTCCGCAAAATGAGTCTGGAACAGTGTCTGGAATTTCTGGCAGAGGACGAATTCATGGAGGTCACTCCCGAAAGTCTCCGCCTGCGCAAAAGCATTCTGAACCGCGAGCTCCGCGCAAAGCAGAGATCCAGAGCTGCCAGAGGTCTGGACTGAGGAGGCTTCCTCCTGTTTTCTGCAGCCTGGCTGCAGCTGCACAAAAAACAGCATCGCCCGTTTCACTGTCCTTCCCACAGTGAAACGGGCGATTTTTTTCTGATCAGAGTCTTCATTTCTGATCCCGACCCGTACAAAAGTACCGTGAGCGCCGGAGATTTATTCTTTTGCATATTCCCTGACGGCAGTTTCATAAAGGTTATTGCCCTGGCTGTCCATCACCACGATGACCGGGAAGTTTTCCACCTCCAGCCTGCGGATGGCCTCGGTTCCAAGATCATCGTAGGCAATCACCTCTGCTGAAATGATCCGCTGTGACAAAATGGCGCCGGCGCCCCCTACAGCGGCAAAATACACGGCACCGTTGCGCACCACTGCCTCCCGGACCTCCGGGGATCGTTTGCCCTTTCCGATCATGCCCTTCAGACCCAGATCCAGCAGATCCGGAGCATACCGGTCCATGCGGCTGGCTGTGGTAGGGCCTGCAGAGCCGATGGGTCTGCCCTCCCTGGCCGGGGAAGGCCCCATATAGTAGATAATATTGTTCTTTATATCAAAAGGCAGGGGCTGCCCTGCAGCCAGAGCTTCCGCCATCCGTTTGTGAGCGGCATCCCTGGCAGTGTAGACAGTACCTGAAAGATATACGTAATCGCCGGCCCTCAGAGAAGCCGCTGTTTCCTCTGTCAAAGGCGTACTGATGTGTTTTTCCATAGCTTCCTCCTTCTTAAAGCACCCGGTGAGCGTGACGATTTACGTGACAGCACATGTTGACTGCCACCGGCAGACCTGCGATATGGGTCGGATACGTCTCGATATTGACAGCCAGCGCCGTCTGTGTTCCTCCCAGTCCTCCCGGTCCGATGCCCATGCGGTTGATTTTTTCCAGCAGCTCCTGCTCCAGCTCCCGGACATATGGAACCGTTGACGGTTCCTCCACGCTGCGGGTAAGGGCTTTCTTGGAAAGCCATGCACATTTTTCAAAGGTGCCTCCGATGCCGACTCCCACTACAAGAGGCGGACAGGCATTTGGCCCTGCATCCCGCACAGCCGAAAGCACTGCATCCTTAACCCCTTCGATACCGTCAGCCGGCTTCAGCATAAAGACACGGCTCATATTTTCGCTTCCGAAGCCCTTTGGCGCCACAAGAATCTCCACCTGATCTCCGGGAACGATGCTGAAATGAATCACCGCCGGGGTGTTGTCCTTTGTGTTCTCTCTCAGAAGAGGATCCGATACAACGGACTTTCTCAGAAATCCTTCCACATATCCCTGCCGCACGCCTTCATTGACTGCATCGGTAATATCACCTCCTGTAAGGTGCACGTCCTGCCCTACGTTCAGAAATACTACGGCCATGCCGGTATCCTGACAGATCGGAATCATATCTCTTCCTGCAATTTCCAGATTTTCCTGAAGCTGCTCCAGAATCTGCTTTCCTAAAGGGGACTCCTCTGCATCCACTGCTCTGCAGAATGCCTGCTGCATATCCGGAGCAAGGAAATGGTTGGCTTCGATGCACATTTCCCGGATAGCCCTGGTGATCTCTGCTACCTGTAATTCTCTCATTTCTGTATCTGTCCTTTCTCTGTTTATCCATCCGCATCATCTCAGATGGATGCAATCATACCGTATGGCCTTTCCCTCCAGAGAGAAATCCGGCTTCCGCCCTGCCAGATACGGTCCTTTCTTTGGGCGTTTGATGACGATTCTTCTGGGGCCTGCCGCCACTGCCGCCTCCAAAAGTGCATTCTCCTCCAGGCAGGGACGCTCCAGCTGCTGCAGCAGCTGAAATTTCTTTTTGACCAGCCCGCTTTTCTGACGCTCCGGAAACATGGGGTCCAGATAGACAACATCCGGAGCTTCCGTCAGCCGGTGCATTGCCCGGATACTGTCCTCCTCAAAAAACTCCATCCTTGCTGCCGTCTCCGCCAGATCAGGATTCTGTGACGCCCGCTTCAAAGCGTCCCGCAGCAGGGCTGCGATCACCGGATCGTATTCGTACAGGCGGACGTGAAACCCTGCAGCTGCCAGAAGAAGGGAATCCTCTCCCAGACCTGCCGTGGCATCCAGCACCTGCAGCGGCATGGCTGCCCCTTTGATTCTGGCCGCCTTCACCAGAAGCTCCTGCTGAAGATTTCCGGTTTTCAGACGCTTCCTCATTTTTTCAAAATCTCCCCGCAGCGTCAGAATTCCGTCGGTCAGGGTCAGGCCCTCCGCCTCCTGCCGGAGGCTGAGCCCCGGCGGACACACAGGCAGACAGATGTTTTCCGCTTGCTCCATACCTGCACTCCTCCATTGATAAGTTTCGCTGACTGTTTATGAAACGATTATACACTTTTTCCACAGGACACACAAACAGGTCTGCCGGAACCAGAAAAGCCGGCCCAACGGGAGCCGGCTCCTTGTCTCTCATAATCATGAAGCAGATCTACTTCAGGCAGTGTTCCTTCAGATACGGGTATACCACCTCCAGAAAGCTTCTGTGATTGCAGAAATTCTGCGGCCCCACCCGGAAAGCTTCTTCCTTCATAGGACCGGTTCTGATGGCAGGAACCACTGTGATTTCATCTACCTTGCCCTCCGACAGAAGGCGGAACTCCTCCAGATCCGCGGAAACCATATAGATTACCTCATCCCCCGGATAAAAAGGAGGATCGATCTCAAAATGAACATAAATGGTGGCGATTTCCCGGTCCTTTCCGGAATCCTCCCGGTATTCTCCGATTTCTTTCAGATATTTTTCCTGAAGGATCAGACCGGTTTCTTCCCGGATCTCACGGATCACTGCGGTCATAGGGCTTTCCCCGGCGGAGACATGGCCTCCCGCACAGATGTCGTAGCGCCCCGGATGACTCTTTTTTTCGAAAGAACGGCGCTGCAGATATACCCGTACGCCATCCTGCGTCTTTCCGATGATCCAGCACTGTACGACCCGGTGCCACATGCGGTTATAGTGAACCTGAGGCCGCGGGAATACCCCGATTTCGTTCATATTGTCATCATATGCAGTCAGAAGCTCTGCCGGCCGCCGATGCCGCTTGTTTGGTCGTCTGGATTTCATAGAATTACCGTTCCTCGATTATTTAAAAGAATTAAAAAAGTTTACAATGCCGGTGGCATCTGCCTGGGCCAGCCGCTGACGGAAGTCAGAGCTCTTCATAAGCTGGCATTCGTTGTAGTTTGTGTAGAATCCATGCTCGATCAGGACAGACGGCATTTCTGTGTTTCTGCTGACATACAGTCCGATCTGCCCGGCAGCGGTCTTTTTAATGCCCCGGTCTCTGAACTCCGGAATCTGACTGACTGTGGCTGCCTCAATGCACTTTGCCGCCATTTCGGAGGCTCCCCCTGACTTGTGAATCCAGATCTCCCATCCGGAAGCGGAATCCCAGGAGGCTCCGCTGCCGTTGGCATTGCCGTGAATGCTTACGAACAGATCCACATCCCCCTTACTGTTTGCTGTTTCCACACGCTTTGCAAGCGTATACTCTTCCTTTGATCCGGAGGACACAAAGTCCTGCGGAACCGTCATGATCACCTCATACCCCTGCTTTTCCAGCAGTGCTTTCAGGCGGTATGCCACATCCCGGTTGAATTCCCACTCCAGCAGGGTGGAATCCGGGCTCCGCTTTCCGCCCGTTGCAGATTCGTGGCCCGGGTCAATGCACACGACGATCTTTCCGTCGCTGTACGGATCATAATCCGCAAGGCTGTCGTGCTTGACGGTATTGTTTGAGGTGAGGCTGTCCGGTTCTGTCACAACCGGTGCAGTTCCGGTGTTGCCTTCATTGCCGGTACCGGTATTGCTGTTTCCTTCGGAAGGATTGTCCGGTTCCTCTGTCTGTGCTGCCGTTTCCTTAAAGGACAGGGTCATGGTCTTTCCGTCGGAAGAAAAGGACATGACCGGCTTGATGGAAACCTTCAGATCCACTACCACACGGACGGTATTTGTCTCCGGTACCCCGGTGCGGACACTGCTGATCTGAGAGGTGCTTTCCGTGCAGGTCTTTGTCCCGGTGTCCGCTCCCAGCTTACAGTCCTTCAGATCTACATAGTACCTGTACGGGTCGGACAGGGAAACACCCTTCGGGTCCCCGGCCTTCAGAGACTCCGTGGCCGTAACCACCACGCTGGTATATGTATTTGCTGTATCTCCGGACAGGGTCTGTCCCGTCCGGATTTCCGTTTTGCTCACAGTAATGGAGGCCTCCGGCACAACCGGCTTCTCAGACGCCGGCGATGTGATGATTACGGTTCTGGTATCGTTGTTCCAGTCCACGCCGAATCCCATGCTTTCTCCGATAAAACGAAGCGGTACCATGGTTCTCGCCCCGCCTTTGCTGTCCACCGTCACAAGCCGGGCAGCCACATCCAGAGTTTTCGCAGTCCCGTTCACCAGAGCGGTCCTGGATCCTATGGTCACCTTCACCGTATCTGCTCCGCGCTTAAAGGTTGCAGTCATGCTGTCCTGATCCCAGGACGAGGTGCCCCCAAGCCCGGACACGATGGCGGACGCCGGCACCAGCACCCGGCCGCTGACGATCTCCGGCGCAGCGTCACAGGTCACGGTCTTTCCATCGATGGTAATGCTGAACGGCTCCGTGGCCGCACTGGAATAAACCAGGCTGACCGTCATCATAACAAAAATGAGTGCAGTCAGGAAGAACACAAGCCTGCCTGCTTTCAGAATTTTCATAATACAATAAACCCCCTTCGTCATTGTCTGTTCCCTGTAAATTTTTTACCTTAAGAATCTTATCATACTTCACATTCTTTCGCCATTTTTCAGCGCAACTGTAACAGAAATATCATGTTGGACATTGCTGTTCCGGGCAGGGCCCGGCAAAACCGGAGAGTTTTCCAGATTTCTTCTGCTATTCTTCCATAGATAGGGTATAATGGGATTCTGGAGGATTATTTATGCTGAAAAAAATACTGAAGAAACCGGTAGCCATTATTCTTATTGTTTTTTTCCTCCTGAGCGCAGGAGGGATTGCTGCCTATCACATCATTTCCCAGAACTTCGCCATGCGGAGCTACGAAATCATAAGCTACAACAATCTTTACGCCATGAGCGTTCCCACAGGCTGGGAAAAGAGCAGCGGCGCCTCAAAAAACGCAGTCATTGCGGCGGAAACCCCTTCGGGCTCCATGTACGCCATGATGTCTGCCGATATGTCCGGCTTTGAGGCCGGAAACACGCTGGAGGATTACATCAATACATATATCGGAAAAATCGCCGCTTCCAGCGACAATCCTCTGGTTCAGGTGGTGACGGTTGAGCCCCAGCAGATGACCCTGGGGGAAAACACCGGGTACTATTTTGAAATCGATACCTCCTCCGGAGGAGTGGCCGTCCATATGTGGGACTTTGTGTTCAACGGAAACGGCGGGTACATCCATGTGGATGTGGTGTCCGAAGGGCAGGACTATGGCTCAAAAACCGAAACGGCCCGCAATATCATCAGCTCTGCAAGAATCATCAGCCACGGTTAAAAATGGATTTTTGCGGACAAAACGAGGTTGATTTGCAGTCCCCCGTTTGTTAGAATGTATACAATATATCTGCAAAAGAGCAGCCGTCCCGGCTGTAAAAATAAGAAAAATAAACAATCAGGAGAAATAATTATGATCAATTACAGAAGCACAAGAGGCGGCAACGGCTCAAAAACAGCTGCCCAGGCAGTGATCAAAGGTCTTGCGGAGGACAGAGGTCTGTTTGTGCCGGACCGGATCCCGGCCCTTCCATTCCGCCCGGAGGACATGACAGGCCGCCCTTATAAGGAGATTGCAAAGGCTGTGATCGGTGCATTTTTCACGGATTATACCGATGCAGAGCTGCAGGCCTGCGTGGACGGTGCTTATGATTCCAAGTTTGAAGCAGAAGAAATCGTTCCTGTTGTAAAAGCAGGCGATGCCTTCTTCCTGGAGCTCTACCACGGAAAGACTGCGGCCTTCAAGGACATGGCCCTTTCCATCCTTCCGTACCTTCTGACAACCGCTATGAAGAAGGAAAAGGAAGAAAAAAAGGTTGCCATTCTCACCGCCACCTCCGGCGATACGGGAAAAGCAGCGCTGGAAGGCTTTGCGGATGTTCCGGGCACTGAGATTATCGTATTCTTCCCGGAAGACGGCGTCAGTGAGGTTCAGAAGCGCCAGATGACCACCCAGGAAGGTGCAAACACCCATGTCTTCGGCATCCGGGGCAACTTTGACGACGCCCAGACCGGTGTAAAGAACATCTTTAACGACGACGCTTTCAATGCAGCCCTGAACGAGGCAGGCATCCGCCTTTCCTCCGCCAACTCCATCAACATCGGACGTCTGGTGCCGCAGGTCGCATACTATGTATACGCTTATATCAGGCTCATTGAAAACGGAACCATCCAGCCGGGAGACCCGATCAACATTACGGTTCCAACAGGAAATTTCGGAAACATCCTTGCTGCATATTACGCCTCAAAGATGGGTATTCCTGTAAACCGCTTTATCTGTGCATCCAACCGCAACAAAGTCCTGACCGACTTCCTGACCACCGGAACCTACAGCACAGAACGGGAATTCCACATTACAAATTCCCCATCCATGGACATTCTGATCTCCAGCAATCTGGAACGGCTTCTGTACCACCTCAGCGCAGAGGGACTGGACGAGAGCTCCGCTCACGAAACAGCCGGCGCAGAAATCGCAGCCCTTATGAACAGCCTGGACCAGAACAGAACCTATACGGTAAGCGACAAGATCCGTTCCGGTCTTTCCCTCTTTGCCGCAGGCTATGCCGACGAGGCACAGACAGAAGCAGCCATTGCGGAAATGTACCGGGATAACAACTACCTCATGGACACCCATACGGCCGTTGCGTATAAGGTCTATGAAGACTACAGAAAAGAAACCGGCGATACAACGCCGACGGTCATCGCATCCACAGCCAGCGCCTACAAGTTTGCAGCCAGCGTAGGCCATGCCCTGGGCATGCCGGAGGAGGCTGACGGGTTTTCCTGGGTGCGGGCCCTGAACGAAAAGACAGGCGTGCGCATTCCTGCAGGTCTGAAGGATCTGGACAAAAAAGAAATCCGCCACACCGGTGTCATCGAAAAGACACAGCTGGCAGATGCTGTAAAGGACAGTCTGAAATAACCATAAAAACCGAAAGCCGTCGGCACGTCCGACGGCTTTTCTGTCATAGCTGATAAAAACGCCCGGGAACTTCTCCCGGGCGTTTGTGATATATCCGTGTGTTTAGTTTTTTATGCAGGTGCACGACCCTGTGCTGCTATGCGTACACATCCACAGCATTGGGATCGGCGCTGCGAGGTACATAGATCGGTGATCCTACATACTCGATATTGACCGCCGGCTTCTGCGTCACAGTAAACTCAATGCTTCCCGGCACAAATTCCATCTCCGTCCTGCCCAGAGCCACGCTGAGTTCAAAGTTGGAACGCTCGCTGGCATACAGCTCCATCCGCCTGCTGACAAACTCGGAATGAGTCATCCTTGAGGCCGCCGCTGACTGAAGCTGCGCATTGCGGATACCTGCCTGCACAAGATCGGACGCAGCGCTTCCGGCACCGGAGCCGTAGGATTCTCCGCCGCTGTTTCCGCTGAAAGCATACGGAAGCATGCCGGCATAAAAGCCGTCGTTTCTTCCCGCAGAAACGTACTGATCCCTTGCAGGATAAGAAGCCCCTGCGCTGCTTTCTGCAGCTTTCCGGGCTGCGCTTTTCTCTATTTCAGCAAAACCCTGTGTCGGTGAATCAAAGCCAGCTTCCGGTACTTCAGGTTTCTGAAAGTATGCCCGGGTTGACTTGATCTCCAGTTTGATCGGAACATTTTCAATCTGTAATAACTGCTGCACTTTATTCACCTCCTTTGTCTTTGCTTTCATGCACAATAAAGGGAAATTATTCCTTCTCTCCCTGATACTCCTTATATCACGGAAAGAATATTACGTCAACCATATTTCAAAGAAAAATACACACAAAATTTCCCTTACATCGTACATTCTACAGAAGGCAGTTACAAATCAGTTACATTTCTTTCTAAAGTTCCCAGCTTTCCAGATACTTTTTCTGTTTCTGAGTCAGGTGGTCAATCTGTGTTCCCCAGGCAGCCAGCTTCCGCTCTGCCACCTTTGTATCGATTTCATCAGCAACATCGATGACCTTGTTTTCCAGATTTTCGTGATTTTCCAGAATATAAAGAGCGGAAAGGGCCTGAACCGCAAAGCTCATATCCATAATCTCCGCAGGATGCCCGTTGGAAGCGGCGATATTTACCAGACGGCCCTCTGCAATAACATTGACGGTCCTGCCGTTGGTGAGCTCGTAAGCCATAATATTTTCTCTGGCTTCTCTTTTCTTTACTGCGTTTTTCTCAAGCCACTGCATGTCCACCTCTACATTGAAGTGCCCTGCGTTGGAAAGAATGACGTTGTCCTTCATGCTGAGCATATGCCAGCCGGTAATGACCTCTTCACAGCCTGTCACAGTTACAAAGATATCCCCGATCTTTGCCGCATCGGTCATAGGCATAACATCATAGCCGTCCATGCGGGCTTCGATGGCCTTTACAGGATCGATTTCCGTTACGATCACCCTTGCCCCAAAGGCTGCAGCCCGCATAGCAACACCCTTTCCGCACCAGCCGTAGCCTGCAACCACAACGTTCTTGGCAGCTACGATCAGATTTGTGCAGTGCATGATGCTCTCCCATACAGACTGGCCGGTTCCGTAGCGGTTATCAAACAGATGCTTGCACTTTGCATCGTTCACCGCAACCATCGGGAACTTCAGAACCCCTTCTTTTTCCATGGCTCTCAGACGGATTACGCCGGTTGTGGTCTCCTCGCAGCCGCCCCATACCCCTGAGCAGAGCTCAGGGAGATCCGTGTGAAGCATTCCTGCCAGGTCCCCCCCGTCATCGATGATGATCTGAGGCCCGTTTTCCAGCGTCATGCGGATATGGCGCCGGTATTCCTCCTCCGTGGCGCCGTGACAGGCAAATACCCTGAGACCGTCCTCCACCAGAGCTGCTGCCACATCATCCTGCGTAGACAGAACATTGCTTCCTGTCACGGACATAATTGCGCCGCCGGCTGCAAGGACCTTGCACAGATATGCAGTCTTTGCTTCCAGGTGAACCGACAGAGAAATCTTCACATCCTTAAACGGCTTTGTCTTTCGGAATTCTTTTTCCAGCCCTGCAAGAAGCGGCATATTCTTCTTTACCCAGTTGATCTTATTGTGGCCGGAAGGCGCCAGAGCCAGATCCCTTATTTCATATTCTTTCATTGCCATTTCTCCTTTAAAATCCTGTATATTCCAGTTTCTACTGTTCCGCTGTAAACTCGTTCAGAAGCTCTTTTGTATAATCCCCGGTAAGATCCATGTAGCTGAGAGCCTCCGTCTCCTCCCCATCCACTGTGAAATGAACGCTGCTGATCTCATCGAAGGAATCCATCAGAGTCGCTGCAATCTGATAAATCATAAACATCTCCGTATACATGTTCTGGCTCATAAGGGATTCGCCGGACAGATCCACAACACAGCGGCCGCCGCTGATTTCCGTTACATGAACATTCACCTCATCGCCCACACATGTAACAGGATTCGGAGTCACCGAGGACACCAGCGCAGGCGTGTTATCCTTCAGAAGCTGAAGAGCCTGATCCGCAGCGGCCGTCAGGTCCGCTTCCTCTAACTGCACACGGCTGCCCACAGCAATCAGCTTCGGAAGCGACTCATCTCCCGTTTCTATATAGTTCCCGTTGGCATAATTGAGAACCACATCATAAATGTACGTCTGTTCCTCCCCCGAAGAAGAAGGATTCTCCGCAGAAACCGAAGGCTCCGCGCTTCCCCCGCCCTGCGTCTCTGTCGTACATCCCGTAAGACCTGCCAGTGCCAGAAGCATCGCCGCAAGCACAAGTGCTGTCCATTTTCTCTTGTTTTTCATCATTTTAAATACCCCCTGTTCATATTCTGAACCTCTGTAAAGATCGCCCCCGAAAAGGAGACATTTCCAAGGCTATTTTACCATAACCTGCCGCTTTAAAACTAAAAACTTATAATCCCCAGGTGCTCCAGAAGAATCTTCAGCCCGATCAGAATCAGGATCGTCCCTCCTGCCGCCTCTGCTTTGGCCTTCCATTTTGTGCCAAAGACACTGCCGATCCGGACCCCTGCCGCAGAAAACACAAAGGTGGTCACGCCGATGAGTCCTATGGCAAGCCAGATATTGACCTGCAGAAAAGCAAAGGTGATTCCCACCGCCAGCGCATCGATGCTGGTGGCTACGGCCATCACCAGCATGGTAACAAAGCCGAAGGAGCCGTCCGTATCAGAGATTTCCTCTTTTTCCATGGACTCCCGGATCATCTTCCCTCCGATAAAAGCCAGAAGCACAAAGGCGATCCAGTGATCAAACGCCGTAATATACATGTAAAAAGCGGACCCTAAAAGAAAGCCCAGCAGCGGCATGAGGGCCTGAAACCCTCCGAACCACAATCCCGCAATACACATATGCCGGACCGTCACCCCCCTGGTGGCAAGGCCCTTGCAGATGGACACCGCAAAGGCATCCATGGACAGTCCCACACCCAGCAGGAATAATTCGAAAATACCCATAAATAAAAAACTCCCCTCATGATTTTTTCCCCGCAGGCAGCCGCCTGCGAAAAGATACCTACCTATACTAACACATAAGGGAGACCTGCGTCTCCCTTAACTTTATGTCATAATGAAATTAAGCAGAACCCAGGGACATTCCCATGATGATCCTGAAATACTGAGGAATCTCCATGCGGATATTCCAGCCGCTCCAGCCGGTCCATACGGACAGGCTCCCGGATGGAAACTGAATTGCCTCAAAAGGGCTGCTTCCGAAGTCCCGCTGAGGCGGAGCCTGAGTTCCGGAAGGCTTCTGCGCCGCCGGAGTTTCCGTTCTGCCGGAGGAAGGAGTACCGGAAGAATCCGGCTCCTCTGCTTCGTCCTGCGTATCCCCTGTTACTGCATAGGCTACTGCAGAGCCGCAGTCAAGAATGCCTCCCGTGGCCACCTTTCCCTTCATGGCGGTATCGATTTTTACTGTATCAAGAAGGATCTGTCTCGTATCCGCCAGAGTCAGGTCTGTATTGCAGGAATAAACCAGAGCCGCAGCTGCCGATACAAACGGCGCTGCCATAGAGGTCCCGGTCATGTATGCATATTTTCCGTTTACCGTGGTGCTGATAATATCGGTTCCCGGCGCTGCCAGATCCACCGATACTGCACCATAGTCGGAGGATTCGTGCAGGGTTCCGTCTGCCTTCATATTGCCCACGGTAATGATATTGTCCAGATCATAGGAAGCAGGGTAGCTCGGTCTTTTGTCGATATCGATGCCTGTGCCGGCGCTGTTTCCGTTTCCTGCTGCCACTACAAAAAGCATGTTGGATTTTTTCATGGTCTGATACAAAAGCCGGTCATTGGTCTCTGTGCCCAGACTGAGATTGCAGATGGATGCCCCGTTGTCCTCTGCATACCTGATGGCCCGGGTAAGAGAAAGGGTTGTTCCTGAACCTTCCGAGCCCCCCAGAGCCTTGACCGTCATGATCTTTATATTGTCGTAATCCGCCAGACCGCTGATGCCCTCCCCGCTGTCCTTTGCTGCGCTGATGGTGCCTGCACAGTGGGTTCCGTGAGCATCCGTAGAGCCTGTATAGACCTTATTGCTGCTGTTGAAAAAATTCCATCCGTCTACATCATCCACATAGCCGTTGCCGTCATCGTCCTTACCGTTTCCCGGAATTTCGTCTTCATTAACCCAGAAGGAGCCTGTGAGCTCCGGATGGTCGGTCTGAACCCCTGTGTCCACCAGAGCAATGATCACATCCCGTTTCGGCGTATAGTACTGCCATGCCTTTTCCGCGTCCACATCGGCGTTCTTCAGGGCAGTGAGTCTGGTCCGGTAGCCCTGAAAGCTTCCGTTGTTTTCCAGAGCCCACTGATCCTTTGAATACGTATCTTCCGTGATGCTGGCGGAAACCACCTCGGATTCGTAGGTGAAGTTGGGCTGATACATGGCCACGCTGTCATCTCCTGCAAGGTCATCCAGACCTGCCTTCAGCTCTTCTTCGGATGCAAAGGTCTGCAGGGTGATATTTCCATCCTGATCCATGACCAGAACCTCGTTGTTTTCGTAATCCGAAAGCTCATATTCCGCAGGCTCCGCGTCTGCTTCATTTCCGCTTTCCCTAAAGTCCTGTCCGGTGGTCAGCTCCGGCGTCTCAGCGCTCTGAAGTATATTTGCTGCGGCGCCGTCCTGCGCAAAGGCGCACTGCGCGCTTCCGGTTATCATAAGCATCGCCAGAGCAGCGGCAATGATCTTTGTATATTTTTTCCTCATATCTGCGAACCTCCCTGCCAAATAAAAACCCCTTAAATACTTTCATGCGATAAGATAAAATTAACAGAATTCACATTTCTGCACAAGAGACCCTGGGAAAATTTCACAGAATAATCATACTTTGAGCACAAAAAAACCTGCAGAAAAATACTCCCTGCAGGTTTTGCATCCTGTGTGCGCTGCGTCCCGCAGCCTATCAGCGGATGAGCTTTTCCGCCATGCTGCGCATATCAAGGCAGCTGGTCTTCTGAACCCGCTCCTTCCAGATATCCGGGAAGGAGGATGCGCCGGAATATGCACCGCAGATGTTGCCGCAGATGGCTCCATTGGTGTCTGCATCGTCCCCGGCGTTAATGGCAGCAAGAACCCCTTCCGGTCCGTTGCCGTTCACCGCATAAAAGGCTCCCAGAGCCAGAGGCACCGATTCGTAGGCAAACATGCTTGCCCCCATAATGCCCACGATTTCATCCAGGATCACCCGGATGTCTTCTTCGCCGGCCTCGTCCACGATCTCTTCTACCAGGCGGATCCGCTTTGACACGGAAGGAGCCGTAATCTCTGTGCCCCGGGCTTCGCCGTAGCAGGCCCCCTCATACGCGGCATTCATGACTTCGTTGACACTGTAGCCTCCGTGTACCCCGGCAGATACTGCAGCGGCCACTGCACAGGCGGCTGCCACTGCCGGCCGGCTGCCGTGGCTTGGAAGGGACGATGCCACCGCTGCTTCCAGGCATTTTGCCATGTCATAGTGATATTTCACCCCGATCGGCGCCACCCGCATGGCGCTTCCGTTGGTGTTGCCTGCGCCGGAGGTTTCCCTCGGATCCCTTCCCTCAATCAGGGCGGTGAGATACCGCCGGGTGGAAGGGCCGATCACCGTGCTTTCCAGCATTTTCTGCTCTATGGCCCACTGCTTCATGGCTGCGTTGAACGCAGCTTCGGAAAAGTCCCCGTTTTCCAGCAGGACATTGCAGATAATCACGCTTTCCATGGTGTCATCGGTGATCTCTGCTGCCTGCAGATTTCCGTGGTAGCTCTGCACATCCTTTTCCGGTTCAAGAAAATCCCGGATATATCCATAAGCCTTTTCGATCTGGGCCCGGGTCATGAAGGATGCAGGCATCCCCATGGCATCTCCGATGGCCCCACCGATCAGGGCTCCGTATGCTCTGTCGATCATGTTAAACCTCCCTCAGTCAATCCGAAAGAGACCAGAAGCCGTGAGGTCCCTGAATCTCCACTGTTTTTGCTGCACATACCGCAGCCAGCTCCACAGCCTCCCGGACAGGAAGCCCCTGCACCATGCTGTAGAGCAGGGCTCCTGCAAAGCTGTCCCCGGCGCCGGTGGTATCCTTTACCGTGCGGACCGGAGCAGCGCTGTAATCAAATTTTCCGGAAGGCGTAAACACGGTTCCGCCGCTGCTTCCTGATTTCACCACAGCGGTGCGCCCCCCTGCCACATACGCATCCACGGAAACAAAGCCCTCGATATAGGAAAGCTCTGTTGTGTTAGGGGTCATAATATGGCTTATATCAAGCACTCTCTGAAGAATATCATCCGCAATAGAGGATACCAGGGGGCTTGGGTCAAAGAGGACCTTTGACCCGCAGGAGGCGAAGTATTCCACCGTGTCCAGCACTGCACAGGCGCTGGAATTCAAAAGGTAATACCCGGTAATTCCTACAGCCCCGGGCACCTCCCTGCGGATTTTCTGATCCAGCTCCCGGGGGTATACCGTTTCCGCACCTTTTCCTGTAAGAAACGTCCGCTCCCCGTCGGGTTCTAAAAATACCATGCACTTTCCGCTGGTTCCCCCGGCGGGCCACAGAAACTCCGTGCTGAAACCCTTCTGCTCCATGTAGTTTAAGAGAAACTGCGCCTGGGCATCATCCCCCATGGCGGAGATCACCAGAGGCTCTCCCCCGAGGTTTTTTATGGTGGCCGCCATATTGACGGCACAGCCTCCGGCCATGACCTGTTCCCCCAGAATCAGTCCGTCCTGGCTCCGCTGGGGCCAGCGGCTCACCTCATAATAGCAGTCCGCAAGGAGACCGCCATAGATATAGCACTTGTTATTCATAATATCACCGTGATTCTGCTGCGCCCTCACCGTTTTTCTCCGGCTCTTCCACCGGAAGCTCCAGGCGAACCATGGCATCTGCACTCCAGGAAACCGCCACGGCATCGCCCCGCTGAATTACTGCAGCGGAGTCCGCTCCGCCCATTTCGGCCCGCAGGGCCATGGCCCCGCACCGGATGACGCAGGACATGAGATTTCCGGAATACGTAACGCTTTCCACAGTTCCGTCCAGAGTCGGAAGGTCTGCCGGTGCTTCGCCCTTCTTCCAGAGACGGATCTTTTCCGGGCGCAGGGCGTAGGAAACGGTTTCCCCTGCCAAAGCCCCGGTGCCCGGCACCGTAACAGTGCCTTCCTCTGTGCGGATGGTAAGGAGCGATCCCTCTGCCTTCTCAACCACGCCGTCAAAGAAATTGGCTTTTCCAAGGAAGTCTGCCACAAAACGGTTTACCGGCTTTTCGTAGACCTCCCGCGGTGTTCCCATCTGTTCAATTTTTCCCCGGCTCATAACCACGATCTTGTCGGAAAGGGTCATGGCCTCTTCCTGGTCATGGGTAACAAAGAAGGTGGTTACATGGCTTTCCTCCAGGATCCGGCGAAGCTCCACCTGCATTTCCACACGGAGCTTCTTGTCCAGAGCGGACAGACACTCATCCAGCAGAAGAACCTTCGGCCGGATCACCAGAGCTCTTGCCAGCGCAACGCGCTGCTGCTGCCCTCCGGAAAGCTGCTTGGGCTTTCTGTCTGCAAATTCTTCCATATGGACGGTTGCCAGGGCCTCCTGCACCCGTGCCGGAATCTCGTTCTTTGGAATATCCCGCTGTTCCAGGCCGTAAGCCACATTCTGAGCCACCGTCATATGCGGAAACAGAGCGTAGCTCTGAAATACCATGCCGATGTTGCGCTTGCTTACCGGAACCTTTGCAACGGACTGGCCGTCAAACAGCACATCGCCGTCGTCCGGCACCTCGAAGCCTGCGATCATCCGCAGGATCGTAGTCTTTCCGCAGCCGGAAGGGCCCAGAATCGATACCAGAGATCCGTTTTCCATATCCAGATCCACGTGATCTACAACTGTTTTTTCTCCGTATTTTTTTGTAATTCCTTTTAATGTTATCTGTGACATTTACTTGTTTCCTCCCTTTGCCATATTCTTCAGACTGGATCCCATAATCACACCGACTACCGCAAGACAGATCAGCGATACACCGATGATGACGGTTGAAATGGCGTTGATCTCCGGTGTAAACCCAAACTTGATGGATGTTTGAATTTCAATAGGAAGTGTGGAAACTCCGTTTGGCATCAGGAAATAGCTGATGGCAAAATTATCAAAGCTGATCATAAAGGAGAGGAAGCCTCCGGCCACCATGGCAGGCGCTATGGCAGGAAACGTGATCCTGCGGAAGGTGGTCCAGCCGCCGGCACCCAGGGAGGCGCTCATTTCCTCCAGTGACTGATCCATGGAGCTCAATCTGGCCCGAAGCACCAGCAGGGCATAAGGCAGGGAAATGATCACATGGCCTGCCAGAACAAAGAACATATTTTTTGTAAAGCCCAGCTGACGGATCATCAGCAGCATGGACAGACCGATGATGAGCCATGGAATGCTCATGGGCATCATGACAATGCTGTTGAAGGTTCCGTTGAGCCGCTTTGAAAGATACCGCTGCCCCAGGGTAAAAAGGGTGGCCAGAATCACACAGATCACACCGGTAACAAAGGCAAGGAGCAGGGAGTTTTCTGCTGCGGTGATCAGGGCCTTGTCCCCCACCAGCTCCTGATACCATTTCAATGTAAAGTGAATCGGCAGAGAATTGTACCGGGATTCGTTGAAGCTCAGCACCATCAGCACAATGATAGGCACATACAGATAGAGCAGCACCAGAATCACCAGGATACTGCTGAGAATTCCTGTTTTCTTTTTCATTATTCAGCCTCCCATCTGCCCGCCGCCTTGTTGAGCACGGCCATGCTGATCAGTACCAGTGCCAGCAGCAGGAATGCAATGGCGGCGCCGAAATTCCATCCGTAGATCTCAAAGAACTGGTCTTCAATGACCGTTCCGATGACGGTTCCGTCTGTTCCTCCCAGAATTCGCGGTTCTACGAAGGTTCCCAGACACGGTACGAATACAATCATAATTCCGGAGATCACACCCGGCATGGACAGAGGGAAGATCACCCGGAAGAAGGTGGTGATCCGGGAAGCTCCCAGGCTGGTGCTGGCCTCGATAAGGGAATCATCCAGCCGTTCTAAGGCCATGTAGATCGTTACCACCATATAAGGGAAAAAGGCATGGGTCAGCCCGATGATTACGGCTGCTCTGGTGTAGAGAATTCCCAGACCGTCCTCAAAGAGGCCGAGACTCTGGAAAAAGCTGCTGAGGATGCCCCCGTCCTGCAGGAAGATCAGCCAGCTGTACACCCGGACCAGCTGATTGGTAAAGAATGGAATAATTACCAGTACGAGAATAATATTCTTCAGTCCCTTCAGCTTCTTTGCCATGATATATGCCAGGGGATACGCAACCACCAGACTGACCAGGGTTACAAGCAGTGCATTGACGATGGTCTTTCCGGTGAGCTTGAGATACATGGACTTCTGGAAGAAGCGTGCATAGTTTTCCAGTGTGAAGCTGCCTGTGGCATCGCTCTGAAAGCTTGTCACGAACATAATAATCAGCGGCACAAAGGCAAAAAGAAACAGCACCAGCATCGAAGGCCATGTCATGATCTGTCGTTTGTCCTTGTTCATTCAATCACCTGTCTTTTTATTTCTGCAATAATGATCTGATCCTCTGATCAGAGGCCCCGGGGTCTCTGACCCCAGAGCAGAAAAACGGCACACGGTCCGGATTCCGCAGAGGAGGCAGCTTTTCCGGCTGACTCCTCCGAAGCCCGCAGGCCGTGTGCCGCAGTCATTGCCTGTCAGCAGAGCTGACGAGGTTTATTCATTATTCGTTTATGAAGCCTTTACTTCTGTCCACAGCTCATTCCACGCCTGCTTTACTTCATCGGACCGGTACTGCATGAACACCAGTCTGTTCAGAGAAGCTTCGTCCATTCCGCAGGACAGTGCATATTCAGGATCGATGGCGTCGGCTGCTTCCTTGTTGGCAGGAGCAGGACCGCCCTTTTCTGCTGCCCAGCTGTACTGAACATCCTTGCTCAGCATAAAGTCGATGAACTTGTAGGCGAGATCCTTGTTTTCAGAGTTGGAAGGAATTGCCCAGTTGTCCACCCAGCCCAGAGCGCCGTCTTCCGGTACCACAAATCCGATCGGTTCGCCGTTCATCTTCATGGTTGCACTCTGACCGGACCACATGAGACCCACAGAAATCTGACCTGCAGCAAAGAGCTTGGAGAATTCGTCTCCGGTCTGCCAGTAGGTCTTGTTCAGCGCCTTCTGTTCGATGAGCTTTGCCTTGATGGCTTCCAGGTCAGACGGATTGTTCGGATCCTGTCCCAGTACAATGGCAGCCGCCATGATGGCATCGTTGTAGTCGTCACGGAAGGTGATCTTGCCCTTCAGGCTTTCGTCGAAGAGAACGCCCATGGTGGTCGGTGCTTCCGGCATGAGCTCTGTGTTGTATGCGATAGCGGTTGAGCCCCATACAAACGGAACAGCGTACATGGTGCCGTCCTCGCTGAAGCATTCCTCCTGCTGCTTGAATCTGTCGAACAGAGAATCAAAGTTTGAGAGCTTTGCTGTGTCAATCGGCTCTAAAAGGCCTGCTTCGATGGCTGCAGGAAGAATTGTGCAGTTTGGAAGGCATACATCGATTTCTCCTGCGCCGGAGGTCTTCAGTCTTGTGAGAAGATCCTCTTCGCTGTCCATGTAGGTATTTACGATTTCGCAGTTGTTTTCTTCTTCAAACTGCTTTACGAAATCTGCATCATCGGAAGCGTAATCCTTCCAGTTCACTACATAGAGCTTTGTCTTTTCGCCCTGTTCTCCGTCAGCGGAGCTGTTGCCGCTGCCGCCGCAGGCTGCCATGGAAAATACCATAGTCAGGGCCAGAACGCCTGCTGCTGCTTTTTTGAACATGCTGTTTTTCATTTTCTTTCCTCTTCTTTTTATTGTTTTAGCTGATTCTATTGAAATCCATCCTTTGATGGAGATCAGACCTAAAGCTGTGCAGCCTCTTCCCCGTCCAGAACCGGTGCATCCGTTTCCTCAAACACATAATCCTTGCCAGGAAGAACTGCGTTGAGAATGATACCTACCAGAGAACCTACTGCAAGGCCGGAGAAGCTGATTGTAACCGTACCCACTGCGAGGGCGATACAGCCTGCCGTACTGTAGTTGATGCCGATGGACAGCACCAGAATCAGAGCTGCGATCAGGATGTTTCTTGACTTGCTGAAATCCACCTGATGCTCGATGAGATTTCTGACACCTACTGCGGAAATCATGCCGTAAAGCACCATGGAGATACCGCCTACGGTTGCTGCAGGCATGGCTCCGATGAGGGCCGCAAACTTTGGTGAGAAGGAGAACAGAATGGCAAATCCTGCTGCAAGGCGGATCACTCTCGGGTCAAAGACCTTTGTAATAGAGAGAACCCCTGTGTTTTCACCGTAGGTTGTATTTGCAGGCGCCCCGAAAAGAGATGCAAGCAATGTGGCAAGACCGTCACCCAGGAGAGTTCTGTGAAGACCCGGCTTTGCAAGGTAATTCTTTCCTACTGTGGAAGAAATTGCAGACATGTCTCCGATGTGCTCGATAATCGTAGCAAATGAAATCGGGAAGATCGTAATAAATGCAGTGATCAGAAGCGAAGTGTCCGGATTGCTGAAGATGGAGAACACGGTGTTGTTCCAGTGAATCGGAAGACCGATCCATGCAGCATCCTTTACGCCAGAAAAGTCAACATTTCCGGTAACTGCAGCCACAAGATAAGAGCCCAGAACACCCAGAATAATCGGGATGATCTTGATCATTCCCTTTCCCCAGATGTTGGCAGCCACAACGATGATGATGGCCACTGCAGCGATTCCCCAGTTGGTGGTGCAGTTGTTGATGGCGGATGATGAAAGGTTCAGACCGATGGCAATGATGATCGGTCCCGTTACGATTGGCGGGAAGAACTTCATAACACGGCTGATGCCGAAGGCCCGGATCAGACCGGCCAGAATAAAGTACATGCATGCGGCGCACGCTACCCCGAAGCACGCATACGGAAGCAGTTCTGCTTCTTTATTTGGGGCGATGGCAGCATAGCCCGCGATAAATGCAAAGGAGGATCCCAGGAATGCCGGAACGCTTCCTCCGGATACCAGATGGAACAGCAGGGTTCCGAGACCTGCAAAGAGCAGGGTTGTTGATACGTCCAGACCTGTCAGAACAGGCACCAGAATGGTTGCGCCGAACATGGCGAACATGTGCTGAAGACCAAGTACCGTGAACTTTGGTGCACCCAGCGTCCTTGCGTCGTAGATTGCCTCTGACGACGGCTTCTTTTCTGAATTGCTCAAAACGTTTCCTTTCCTTGATAAAAACAATAACAGCTGTAACTTGAATAAGAGCGGATACAGCAGGGCTGTACCACAAATAAATAATAGATAAAATATAGACTAACGCGCTCTCTGAGCGCACCAGCAACCATTAAAATGACGCTGCCTTCGGAGCAACGCAGCATCGGAAGTGATGCTGCGTCACGGCAAAACAATTCCGTCCTGCGCGGAGGCTGCCTGTGCTGATCTGCAGCCATGCGGATTCTGCTCCAAACCGGAGCCGCCTTCCACCGTCGCAGCTCTGTACCGAAGCGGCGTTACTTTGTACCGAAAATCCGGTCCCCCGCATCCCCCAGACCCGGGCAGATATAGGCTGCTTCGTTGAGGCATCTGTCCTGCTGTGCAATATACAGCTGAACATCCGGATGGGCCTCCGTAAACCGTTTGATTCCTTCCGGTGCGGCGATGATGGCCATAAACTTGATATTTTTGCCCCCTCTTGCCTTGATGAGATCCACGGCATCTACCGCAGAGCCTCCGGTGGCAAGCATAGGGTCAACAACGACGATGGTTCTTTCTTCAATCGGGTTCGGAAGCTTGCAGTAATACTCGTGAGGCTCATGGGTCTCCTCATCTCTGTACATTCCGATATGACCCACCTTTGCAGACGGAACAAGGGCCAGGATTCCGCTCACCATCCCCAGTCCCGCACGAAGGATCGGAACCACTGCCAGCTTTCTTCCTGCGATCACAGGAGTCATGCATGTTTCAATGGGAGTCTTGACCTCGATCTCCTCTGTAGGAAGATCTCTCAGTGCTTCATAACCCATAAGCATTGCGATTTCTTCGATTAACGCGCGGAATTCGTTTGTACCGGTTGTTTCATCTCTGAGTCTTGAGATCTTATGTTTCAAAAGCGGATGATTAAGAATCGTAACATTTTCTGACATAGCCTGTCCCTCCCTTAAGCATATAAAAAAGCGGTCCCCGGCAAGGTGCGCCGAAGACCGCTAACATTACCTTTATGATTTTAGACGAAACCATTCCGTAAGTCAAACACTTTTGCTTTATTTTCCCCCTGCATTCCCGAAGAAATTACTGATTCTTATAAGGTTTCCCACCGCAGCCCCGGGGACCCGCGGAGCGGTCGCAATAGCGGGGTTACTGCGTGATTCCTGCTGCGGCAAGCTGGGCCTGGAGCTGGCGGATGATTTCGTTGGATCGATCTATTTCTGCATCCTTTTCTGCCAACTGCGCCTGATACTTCGCATCAAGCAGATCAATTTCAG